>JAKSTJ010000047.1 GCA_024402635.1 Treponema sp.
ACCTAGCCTTATAGGCTAAGTGCAAACCACCCGTTTTACGGGTGGTTATGATTTTACAGATATAGCGGCAGGATCCGAGATTTATCGAGGTCAGCTTTTTTTAGCCTGACCAATAAGTAAGGACCGCTGGCGGCCCAGTGATATATCGGGATGCGTTAAGAAAAAAGCGCCAGCTTTTTTTAGCTCATCCATTTCGAGGCGACCGCTGGCGGTCGCGTGATATATCGGAAGGCGTTAAGAAAAAATGCTTGCATCGCAAAACCGTTAAAAATAAATGCGCAAGCATTTATTTAGGTTTTACAGATATAGCGGCAGGGTCCGAGATTTATCGAGGCCAGCTTTTTTTAGCCTGACCTTTTATCTTAATTCTTGGATAAATGCTTCTTCTAAACCTGTTATTTTGGATATTTGATCCATTGAAAAATTATTTGCTAACATTTCTTTAGCAATTCGAGTTTTTTCAGAATTAATTCCTTTAAGTATTCCTTCTTCAATTCCTTGTTGCAATCCTTCCTTAAGTCCTTCTTCTAAACCCAGTTGCTTACCTTCTTGTAAACCTTCTTGTAAAACCTGTTGCCTGATTTGTTGCATACCTGTTTTAAGTTCATCTTCCAACCAACCACTTAGGAACATATAACTATCCTCCCAATCATTATTAGTTTTAGCATCTGTAACAAAACATTCAAGCTTTTTTGAAAAATCAGTTGTTACATTGTTTGTACTTATATATTCAAGAAGACCTTTGAGATCTTTATCTTTTTCATAGTTATAAGCACTACAATTATAAAATACTCGATGTGTTTTGTCATTATAATGAGTCTTAGGGGATTCTTTTATTATATTTTCTATAGTATAGACTGGAATTCCGGCTTTAAATGGATCCTCTTTACATATAAAAAGTATGTAAGTCTCTTTTAATTCATTCACATGAGATCGTTTTTTTACTTTTGATAAGTCCATAGCTCCCTGATAGTATCTTACTCGTAATGGTAACTCTGAATAATGACTGGTTTGCATTTCAATATCATAAATCTTATTAGAATCTTCCAAGTAAACATCCATTCTGATTCCTTTGCTAGCAAATCCAGGTTCTATTTGTCGCTCAGTTTTATTGTATATAAGTTTTTTGATTTTAATATGAAGTAAGATTTCAATTAATTCGCGACATAAAGATTCATCTTCCATAATTTTACAGAATAAAAAATTATCTGAAAAAGTTAATTCATTCCATGATTTCATAAGTTGTCCTTTTGGTTAAATAAAGAATTAAATGTTTCACTATTAATATTGTTTTAAACTGATTATTTCGGACCACATTTATGGAAAAATTTATATTTTTTTTATGATTTTTTATATTATTTATATATTTTTGATTTCATATTTGAGTTAATTTCCTAAAAATGTTAGTATAACAAAACTATAGGTTTAAACTAAGTTTTTAGTTTTAAACACCGAAAATATAAATGAATAAATAGTATTCAATGATTATTTAAGGAGATGTTGAAACCTAAAAATCGTTTCACAGCGGTTCAAGGTTTATAATAAACGGCTAAAATATCGCCGCTTATTTTAACTCGAGTTTTATAAAAACTCTGTTTATTGGACGTGTTCGCTCTCGCGAACTAATTGTAAATCCTCAGTTATTAAAATAACTTGCGGTTTACAATTTTAAGGGAACGATTTTTTAACGGTTTCTTCTATAAGATACAGGGTAAATCCTAAAAAACTCTCGCGTTTTTCTTAACGGATTTGCTGTTTACGCTTAACAACAGGAGGTAAGAGGATTCTTCTTTAAAAAAATTGGTAAATCCTAAAAACGCTGCATGTTTTCGCGTTTTTTTAACAGATTTGCTATAAATCGCACAGCGGTTCAACGATTTTTTTAACGGTTTCTTCTATAAGAGTATGTGTGGAATAGTCGGATATATTGGATCTAAACAGGCTTCTCAGTTGCTGGTTAATGCATTAAAGAAGTTGGAATATCGTGGGTATGACTCGGCAGGGATTGCTATCATTGGTGAAAATGACATTCTTGTAAGAAAATGTAAGGGTGCATTAAAATTTCTGGAACAGAAAATTGCTGATGAAACAATTAAAGGCTCTGTAGGAATTGGTCATACAAGATGGGCAACTCATGGGGAACCTAGCGATACAAACTCTCATCCTCATACTAGTATGGACGGTTCTATTTCGATTGTTCATAACGGTATTATCGAAAACTATGCAGAAATAAAAGCAAAACTTCAGGCTCAGGGAGTTGTATTTCAGTCTCAGACTGATACAGAAGTTGTTGTTCATCTTATTGATTCAATTTATAAAGAAGAAAAGGATATTTTTAAGGCTGTATTAAAAGTTCTTCATATTGTAGAAGGCTCTTATGCTTTTGGTGTAGTTTGTAAAGATTATCCTGACAGAATTATCTGCTGCCGTAAGGAAAGTCCTCTTGTTGTTGGTCTTGGAAAAGGTGAAAACTTTATTGCATCAGATGTTCCTGCTTTACTTGAACACACTAGAGATGTTTATTACCTTGGTGAAAAAGAACTTGCTGTTTTATATACAGATCATGTTGATTTATTCAATTTTGAAGGTGAAAAAATCATCAAAGAACCAAGCCATGTTGAATGGGATATGGATGCTGCTGAAAAAGGCGGTTATGAACACTTTATGATTAAAGAAATTCATGAACAGCCAAAAGGTTTAACAGATACAATGCGTCCTAGAATTGTTCATGATAAAGCTGGAAAACCAACAGATGTTTATTTTGAAGAAAACAAAATGGATTCTGCATGGAAATCTGCAAAACGTGTTGTAATTACTGCTTGTGGTACTGCATATCATGCGGGAGTTGTGGCTAAATATGCATTTGAAAAAATTGCCCGTATGAAAGTAGATGTAGATGTTGCATCTGAATTCCGTTATAGAAATCCAATTTTAGATAAAGATGATATTTTTATTGTAGTTTCACAATCTGGAGAAACTGCAGATACACTTTCTGCTCTTCGTCTTGCAAAACAGAATGGTCTTAAAGTTGTTGCCATTACAAACTGTGTAGGTTCAACTGTAAGCCGCGAAGCAGATGATGTAATTTATACTCTTGCAGGTCCAGAAATTGCAGTTGCTTCTACAAAGGCATATACAACTCAAATACTTTGTATGTATCTTCTTGCAATTAAAGCCGGTAAATTAAGAGGAACTTTATCTGATGAAGAAGCTTCAAAACTTCTTGCAGAATTAGAATCTATTCCTTCAAAAATTCAGCAGATTCTTGATGGTAAAGATGTAATTCAGAAATTTGCCAGTCTTCAGTTTAATAAAGACAAGATTTTCTATATTGGACGTCAGTTTGATTCAGCAACATCTTTGGAAAGTGCTCTTAAACTTAAAGAAGTTTCTTATATGCATTCAGAAGCTTTTGCTGCCGGTGAATTAAAACATGGTCCAATTGCTTTGATAGATAAATCAACCCTTGTTGTTGCAATTGCAAGTCAGCCGGATTTGTATGAAAAAATTGGTTCAAACATGGTTGAAGTAAAAGCTCGTGGTGCAACCGTTTTAGTAATTACACAAGATGGAACAGCCTTTGAAGGAAAAACTGATGAAATCTTTAAGATTCCAGAATGTTCCGATACTCTGGCAAGTTTATTAACTGTAATTCCTGCTCAGTTGTTTGCATACTACTGTGCCGTGTTAAAAGGTTTTGATCCTGATAAACCAAGAAATCTTGCAAAATCTGTAACAGTTGAATAAAAAAAAAGCGGCTTCAATTTGGAAGCCGCTTTTTTAATATATTTATTAGAACTTATAGAAAAGTTTATTTAGATCTGTGATTTTTAATGTTGAATCTCCAGACTGGACCCTATAGGTAACGTCTACACTGCTTGGTTCTGCAGGGACTGGTGGATTATCAAGAGTTGAGTTTGATACAAACTCAGTTTTAGAAGCATCCGGTTTAATGCTGAGTGCTCCGTCTGAAACAGAGTAAGAACCAGATACTTTATAAGAATAATTAAGTCCACCAGTTGCAGTTGTTATATATTGAGTTGTTGCAGTATAAGTATTATCTGCTTTGAATACATATGTATAAGTTATCCAGGTTGCTCCACCTTTACTTATTGCAACATATCTTCCAACTAAGTCCTTTTTATTAGCTGGCTCTGTATAAACTTCTTCTTTTGCATTTTCATTTTGAAAAAAGATAAAATGATTTTGAGTTTCATCATAATAACTAAGAACACCAAAGTTTTTTCCAAAATGATAATCGTATGTTTCTAAATATTTTTTAAATGATTCGGGATCTCCCAATTCATCATCAGCAACATTTGTAGATCCACCCTTTAGAGGATTAAACACAAGTTTACCTTCATTCATAGTATAAGTACCTAAAAGTTTTACTTGATTTCCACCAATTACCAATTTAAATGTTTTGTCTTTATTAAGTGTAATATAGTCTGTTGTTTTCCAAAGCCCACCTGTATAGAAAGAACTAGTATCAATTACGTTCCAGGTTCCGCAGTATTCAGGAATATATTCAAGAATTCTGTCACCAAGTTCGGCAATAGTAACATACATTTTATTATCTTCATAATGATCAATTACAAAATCCATGCTTGAAGAAAGGCCAATTAATGAGAAATAATTATTAATTTCTTCTGTGCCGATTTCAGAATCATTTAATGTTCCCGAAGATATATCAATATGACCATTCAATTCATCAGCGTCTGTGAAATTGTAAGTTCCTTCTGCTGTAAAAGTCATTGTGCCAAAAAATTCCAAACTTCCTGAAATACTAACTTTTTTGTCTTCTGTAAATGTATAAACAAGATTATAAGTTGTATCTGTGTCGTACCAGGTGTGAACAATAGGGTTAGCAGGTTCTTCTGGATTTTCAATTGGGTTGCCACTAATTGGATCGCAGCTAGTTAATAAAGCTAAAGTAAAAAAACTTAGCATAATGGCTAATAATTTTTTCATTAATTCATCTCCTATTAAAATTAATCTAATAGAATAATTATAGTTATTTTTTATTTATAATCAATGTTCTTTTTGGTTCCAGTTTTCTGATTGAAAGATATTTTCCAAAGTTGATTAAGCATCTTATAAGTTCATCTGTAAGTACGGCAATAAATACACCTGTTATTCCAAGTTTAAATCCGAATACAAAAAGACTTGCCAGAGCAATTACGAAAATTGTTCCACCTGTTTGAGTAAAGAACATCCATTTTGTGTTTCCGTAACCACGAATTGCACTTCCAAGAATAATGTTTCCTGATTTTGAAAAAAGATTTATTCCCATAAGCCACATAAAAATAACAGAACCTTCAATTAATATTTTATCTGTAATAAATAATCCTAAAAGCTGTCGTGGAATTGCAAAACATAAAATCAATGTCAGTCCGGAAGCAATTGCACTTAAACCGTAAGCAATTTTTGTTATGGCTCTGAATTGTCTGCTGTCTTTTTTTCCTGTTGCTTCTCCGGTTAATGTCATAGTTCCGTTTCCTAAAGATGCAACTAAAACCATAGCAAGAATTTCTACGCTGAATACAACTGAATAAATTCCCGCTGCCAGTTCATCAATGGAATTTAAAATTCTGATTAACATAAGATTTCCAAGATTCCATAAAAAATCTTCCAGGGCAGAATTTACACCAAGTTTACAGCCCGCAATATAACGAGAAAATTTTGATTTAATAATCTGCCTGAAACTTGGCATTGAAACCATGTTTTTCTTAAAAATAATTACAACCAGTAAAGTAATTCCTCCTGCAATTTCTGCAATTGTTGTTGCAAGAGCGGCACCGGAAATTCCCATTGCAGGACAACCTAAGTTTCCAAAAATCATTACCCAATCTAAGAAAATATTTAATCCAGAACGAATTATTCCCTGATAAACCAATGGTTTTGTATAATTGGAAGTCTGGAAGGTAACCATACAGGCAGCACCAAGTGGACTTATTAAAAATACTGGTGAATAGATTCTTGTGTAAGATAAACACATTGGCATTACATTTTCAGAAACGCCCATGGCTTTAAAAATCATTTCGGAAAAGAAAAACCATACAAAGAATAAAATAATTCCAGTTAAGTTATGCCATTTCCAGAGAGCACCTGCATAATCCCCGATTTTTTCTTTATCGCCGGCACCAATTGCCTGACTTATTAAAATTGAAGCTCCTATTGAAAGGGAAAATACAAAAGATAAAGTGGTCCACATTGGAGAAGTAATATTACTTAAGGCACTCATATAAAGGTCTCCAAGTCTGGCTAAAAACAATCTGTCTATAACCATTTGAACTTGTGTAATAATATTGCTTATCATAATTGGCAAGGCAATTTTTAATAGTGGATTTATGTAGGATTTTGAACTTGAAAGTGAAAGCATAAAAAGTATTCTCCTGATTTAAATACAAAATAATGAAATTCAATAAAAAAATATATAATGATGTACTTTAATAATTGTATAAAAAATCCAATCTGCTTTACGGGCAGTAACAGAGGGGACAGGCTTAATTGGTTTATAAAATATCTAAAAAACAGACTGTTTGTTCTTGTAAAATAAAATAAGTTTTGTAAAAATTACAACTAATTGTATAAAAACCGGCATTTCATTAAAATGTTTTTATGCTGCAACGAGGCAGTAAATGGAGTTCCTATGACAAGTATTAATTTACCTGAAATTTTTGGAAGCCTGGTTTTTAATCAGTCTGTTATGAAAGAGACTTTACCAACTGAAACATTTGAAGCTCTTAAGCACACAATGGAAGAAGGTACACCTTTAAATCTTGAAGTAGCAAATCAGGTTGCTGAAGCTATGAAAAACTGGGCAATTTCAAAAGGAGCTACTCATTTTTCCCACTGGTTCCAGCCTCTTACAGGTATTACTGCTGAAAAACATGATTCTTTTATTTCTCCATCTGAAGAAGGAAAAATTCTTTTAAGTTTTAGTGGAAAGGAACTTATTAAAGGTGAACCTGATGCATCATCATTTCCAAGTGGTGGTAAACGTTCTACTTTTGAAGCCCGAGGTTATACTGTTTGGGATCCAACTTCTTATCCTTTTGTAAAAGATCATACTCTATGTATTCCAACTGCTTTCTGTTCCTGGACAGGTGAAGCTCTTGATAAAAAAACTCCACTTTTACGTTCAATGGAAAGCTTAAATAAACAGGCTCTTCGTATTTTAAATCTTTTTGGTAATAATGCAAAACATGTTACAACAACAATGGGTCCTGAACAGGAATACTTTCTTGTTGATGAAAAACTTTATCAGAAACGAAAAGACCTTAAGATGTGCGGAAGAACTCTTTTTGGTGCACGTCCAGTTAAAGGTCAGGAAATGGACGATCAGTACTTTGCAGCAATTAAACCTCGTGTAATTGAATACATGGAAGATTTGAATACTGAACTTTGGAAACTTGGTATTTATGCAAAAACTGAACATAACGAAGGTGCGCCTGCTCAGCATGAAATGGCACCAATTTTTACAACTTCCAATTTAGCTGCCGATCAGAATCAGCTTACAATGGAAATTATGAAAAAAGTTGCCCGCCGTCACGCTTTGATTTGTCTTTTACATGAAAAACCATTTGAAGGAGTTGCCGGCAGTGGTAAACACAACAACTGGTCCATTGCAACAGATAAAGGTGAAAATCTTTTTGCTCCAGGAAAAACTCCACGGGATAATGCACAGTTTCTTTTGTTCTTAACTGCAGTTATTAAAGCGGTTGATGATAATCAGGATTTGCTTCGTTATTCAGTTGCATCTGCAGGAAATGATCATCGTCTTGGTGTAATTGAAGCACCTCCAGCAATTATGTCTATTTATGTTGGAGATGAACTGGAAGCTGTTCTTGAATCTATCAAAGAAGGAAAATCATACTCAAATAAAGCCGGTTCAAAACTGAATATTGGTGTTGATGTTCTTCCTGGAATTCCAAAAGATTCAACAGACAGAAACAGAACTTCTCCATTTGCATTTACAGGAAATCGTTTTGAATTCCGTTCAGTTGGAAGTTCCCTTTCAATTTCTGGTCCAAATACAATTTTAAATTCAATTCTTGCCAACAGTCTTTGCGACTTTGCAGATGAACTGGAAAAATCTAAGAATTTTGATGATGATTTGCAGGCTTTGATTAAACGGGAAATTACAGCTCACTGGAAAATTTTGTTTAATGGAAATGGATATACAGAAGACTGGGTTCGTGAAGCAGAAGAACGAGGTCTTGTAAATTATCGTACAACTCCAGAAGCAATAGAACATTATCTTGATCAGAAAAACATTGATTTGTTTACAAGAATGGGAATTTATACTCCAGAAGAAATGAAAAGCCATTACGATATTAAACTTGAAAAATATTGTCAGGTTTTGAATATTGAAGTAAACACGATGATTGAAATGGTTTATAAAGATATTATTCCTGCAGCTGCAAAATATCTGAATAATCTTTGTGATACTTGTGTAAATGTTAAAAAAGGCTTAAAGACTAAATCAAAATCCCTTGAAAACCTTAGCAGCAAATTTATTCATTGGATTAACAAAATTGAAAATCTGGCAGAAAAACTTCTTATTGAAAATGACTATGCTAAATATTCTCCAAAAATGAGTTCTTTACAGAAACGGGCTTATTATTATTCAAATAAAATAATTCCAATTATGGAAGAATTGAGAGAAATTGCTGACGAAATAGAATTCTATCTTGGCGAAGAATATAAGCCTTTCCCAAGCTACGAAGATTTACTTTTTAGCGTCCAATAAAATAGTATATAATTTATATTGAATTACGATTCCCCCTGGATATATAATATTTGGTATATTCAGGGGATTTTTTTTAGAGAGGAGTTTATGAAAAAAATTATAACTGTTTTATTTTTTGCATCTTTGTTGTTTTGTTCTTGTTCACATGACAAGGGAAATACTTTAAAAAATTATTTTACGGTTTCTGCTGAAGCGGATGGTTTTAGAATTAAAACTGTTTGTGAATCAGCATATAACAAAAATATAATTGAAGTTTATGATGAAACAGAGCATCATAATAATTTAGCAGTCGTTAATTTAGCACAATCTGCAGAGTTTTTATATCCTTATGTTTCTGCTGGTAAAGAATATACAATTACTTTTAGAATCAAAGACATTAATAATAATCTGAAAATCGCTTATATTTTGTCTAATGTAACCTCAGCTGGTGGAAAAGGCGATTTTTATGTTGCAGAAAGTGGTATTAGTTATGATGGAAATCAAACCTTAAAAGTAATTGATTATGATTTTCATTCACCGGTTACAATTGAAACTGGGGGAAATTCTCCAGTAAATGCATCTGTCAGTTTTATTTCTCCAGATAAAACTACTCGTGTTACACCGAATCAAAAAAGTGACTTTGATTATAAAAATGGTGTCTTTACTATAGATAAAAATCTTATTGAAAATTCTCCTTATGGATATATGGATTTTACTGTATATTTTAATTTCCATTTTTACTTTGAAGATAATCTATTTATTTATGAATCAGGACGAGGAATTGTTAACACTCTTGGAAAACCTTCTTCAACTGCCTGGACAAAGGATAATTATTTAACAGTAACTTCAAATTCAGAAGGTTTTAAATTTCAAAAATACTTTGATGAAAAAAATCCAAATGTACGCATAAAAGTTTTTAATGAAACAGAAAATCATTATTGTCCAACTGTAAAGCTTGATGAGTATTATTATGATATTAAGTATGATTATCTTAATTCTGGTGATTATTATACTGTAGAAATTCAATGCTGGGATTCAAACTGGAGCAATTATAATTCAAGAAAAATTCAGCATATAAAATCGCACGGTGGAACTGGTGACTGTTATTTTATAAACAATGGTTTTGAATACGAGCAGGGAGAACCAGACACTTCAACTGCAATAATTCATTTGAAAAATGCAGAATTTATAAAAGGTCCGGATTCTTATTCAGTCAGTGGAAATATCTGGTATTTTGATGAAGATGGAAAACATAATGCATGGAATACTTTCAGCAGTAATTATGATTCTTTGAAAAAAGACCTGGCAATTGATATTCACTCAGAATTAAAGAAAATCAGAGGAAAAAGTTTTTATACAGAATTATCTGCAAACTGGAGTAAAGATAACTTATCTTGTGAACTTGGCCTTATAAATAATCAAAATGAACTGGAAAGATTTAAGGATACTCACGTTGCTTTTGTTAATCATATTGAAAATGATTTTACAATTCTTGAAGAAGCCGGAAAATGTATTGTTTCAGAAAATCTTCAGAGTAAAAGAGCTTATTTAATTAAATATAATAAAAGCGCAGGGCTTCTTGAAGATAAAAGTCCTGTA
This sequence comes from Treponema sp., assembly GCA_024402635.1. Lineage (GTDB taxonomy): Bacteria > Spirochaetota > Spirochaetia > Treponematales > Treponemataceae > Treponema_D. The sequence continues at coordinate 10,334 of JAKSTJ010000047.1, forward strand.
TATGCCATTGCCCATGCATCTGAACTCCTGAATAGAAATGCAGTAGAAACTCAGAATAAAACTGGATGGACAGACGCCGTATATTATACCGATGACGATAAAGGAATTCTTTCAGGTACTGCTGTAAATAGAAATTCAAGAAACGCTGATTCTGAAGAAATTTATAAAATTGGTCAGACAAAACAATTTAATGAAGGAAAGGCAACTTTAAAAGCCGTTTCTGATTATTGTTATGTCTGGTATTGTAATAATAATAATGAAGCAGACAAACTATTAAATGAAACTATTGCAAAAGGTGAAACAAGTTTTGAAGAAGTTGCCAGAAGATTTGATTCTATTTATAAAATTGAAACTGGTATAATTGGTTCAAAAGTTCCTGAACAAAAATGGTCTAATATTATAACGGTTAATGAAACTGATAAAGTAAATATTTTTATTTTTGATATTGATAATGATTATACTAAGAAGCAAAGTGGTGGTACTCTTGGATATTTCCACGGAAAAGATTTCTTCATAACTAATGATCAATCTAACAAATGTGAAATTATTTACATTGACAGTGGTTTTTTGGGAAAGATTCCAAAGAAGTTATATTCAACATTAACTCATGAATTCCAGCATCTTTTGTTATATGTAAATAAAGGTTTGAATAAAAATAAAAGTATTCCAAGCTGGTTTACAGAAATGATGTCTTTAGGTACAGAAATTGCTTTACAGACAAAATGTCTAGGTTATGAAAATTATGAAGCAATTGACTTTAGAATTTCAGAATTTAATGGTGGCTATCACTATGGTTTTGAAAACTGGAATATTGAAGAATTGTCCGGCTATAATTATGCAAATGCTGCTGTATTCATGGATTATTTAATGAAGAATTATGGTGGAGTTGCATTATTAAAAGAAATTGCCGCTAATGATTATGCGGACGAAGAGGCAATTAATATAGCTTTGAAGAAAGCAGGATATTCAGAAACTTTTGATACTGTAATGATGAAAATGGGTAAAATGATTGTTAATTCTTATGATAAAAATCCTGAAACTAACGATTTATCTTTGAATAAAGAATATACATTTGATGTAGAAGTAAATGGAAAAACAGAATCATTTAATTTTAAGGCTTTAGATATAACAGCATATGGACATTATATTCCTAACAAAGATTATTCAGCAGATTCCAGATTGTTTGATTTGTATAAAGGGCCGGCAATATTAAAAGCTACTGCAAATTATAAAAAGACTTATTCAAAGGCAATTGCTGTATATGAATTAAGTGATAATTGCGGGGCTGAATTAAATATTGAAGATCCTGGTGAAGGATACGATTTAGCATTGTATTTCAAATAATTTTGTGTCAAAACTACTGTGCAAATTGTTCGTTCAATTTAGTCTGTCCCTTTTGTCACAAAATCTATTTTATAGAGTATAATATTTCTATGGATATTTATTTTATTAGACACGGAGATCCTGATTATTCTACAGATTCTCTTACAGATTTAGGAAAGATTCAGGCAGAAAAATTATCTGTTGCAATTAAAGATTGGAAAATTGATGAATTGTATCAGTCTCCAATGGGACGGGCTAAAGAAACAGCTTCTTATACAGCAAAAAAATGGAACAGAGAACCTGTAACTTTAGACTGGATGAGTGAAATAAAATGGGGGGACGCTTCTGGTAATGCTTATGTTTCAGAAAGTCCCTGGTCGTTAAATGATAAATACATTGAAGAAACTCATTCATATCCTGCCGGCGACTCATGGAAACAATTAAAAGAACTTGAAACAGATTTACTTGTTCCTGATGTTGAATCCCGCTGCAAAAGATTTGATGAATTTTTGGAAGAACATGGTTACGTTCGTAAAGGACAATTATACAAAGCTGAAAATCCAAATGAAAAAAGCCTGATGTTTTTTTGCCACGGAGGAATTTCTGCCGCTTTAATTGCTCATATGACTAATGTACCATTTTTTCAGTTTAATGCTCACGTCGGAATAAGAGTTACTTCAATTTCTAAATTGAGACTTGATGGAAAACCTGGCGAGTATAAAGCAGCACAACTGGATTATTTAAACGACATAAGACATTTAGATAAATAATGTTAGTTTTTAGAACTTTGTGAAAGATTATCAATTGCTTTAAGAATATTGTAACAATCTTCACAAAGGTTCAGTTTTTCGTTCCCGCTTTTGTAAGAATGTAATTTTACATTTTTTCTTTCGCAAAAACCGTCGCAATCTCCAGTTTTACTGCAGGAAATTAATCCATTAAGTGATATTAAACAAACTGCTAAAATCAAAATTTTTTTCATAAAACTTTCTCCTTTTGTATAAAATGACCTGTCCCCTTTATCACAATTTATTTACAAGGAAAGGAATTGCTTTTTCAAAATTAACACCATACCAGTGCCAGTCTTCTTCTGCTAAAGTCTGCTGAATTGATTCAACTACAAAATCTGCTGCCAGTTTATAAGATTCTTCCAGAGAAAGACCTTTTACTAAAGAACCTGTAAGAACGCTGGCAAAAATATCACCAGTTCCATGAAAGCTTTGAGGAATTTTTTTGTGAAAGTACCAGCTGATTTGCTGACTTTTCGAATCATAGGCAGCAATTCCCATTTTATCTTCAGAAAAACTGATTCCTTTGAGTACAATTTTCTGTGGTCCAAGTTCAGCTAGTTTTGAAAGAATGTCTGCAACATATTCCTGATTATATCCAGAAGCCTTATATGGAATCCCTAAAAGGAAACAGGCTTCTGTCATATTTGGAACAATTATTGTTGCCTTTGAACATAAACCTGCCATTGCTTTTGAAAAATCTTCGGTGAATCCTGAGTAAAGTTTTCCATTATCAGCCATACATGGATCTACAATTGTAAGAACATCTTTTCCACCAAATTTCTGAATAAAATCTTTCATAAGATCCAGCTGCTCAAAAGAGCCAAGATAACCTGTGTATATTACATCAAAATGGAATTTTTCTTTTTCCCAGTGATTTGCAATTGAACTAATATCCTGAGTTAAATCTCTGAAAGTAAAATCCTTAAATGCTGTATGAGTAGAAAGAACGGCTGTAGGTAAAACACAAGTTTCAATTCCCATGGCAGAAATAATTGGGAGAGCTACAGTTAGTGAACATTTTCCAAGGCAGGAAATATCCTGAACAGTTACGATTCTTTTCATAATAGAATTGTATCAGACAAAAAGATAAATTTAAATAATTTCATCCCGGCGTTTTTTATCAAGAGAAATCCATTCTTTCAGGCTTAAAGGAGTATAATCACTGAATTTGCAAAAACAGTTAATCATCTGACAAGGTAAATTGCCTGTAACATTCTGAGCATTTGTTACAACTGTTTCTTTTGTAATCTTCTGAAATTGATTTACCAGCTGTTCATCATAAGTATTGTGAACATGACCGTAAAGCATATAAGTTCTTGGAGAACCATCTGGTCTTCTAGTATGCTGATGATTATAGCAGAAAATGGGATAGTGACTTGTAATTACAGTTGAATTTCCATCACTAAATTCTGCATAAGATTTTATCCATTCAAAACGGTCTAGATTTACACCTTCTTTTTTAAGCCAGATACAGTCATGATTTCCTTCAATAAGGCAGATTTTACCGTTAAGTCTGTTTAAAACATAGTTTACTTCATCAGGATTTTTTGTACCGAATAAATCTCCAAGAACAATTATAATATCACCGCCTCGAACTTTTTTGTTCCACTGATCAATCATATATTGATTCATCTGGTGAACATCTTCAAAATTTCGGTTATCCATTTTGCAAACTTTTTCATCATAAAAATGTAAATCGGAAATATATAGTTTCATCTAAAATCCTGCAGTTTTAATTTTTATTCATTATATCAGAAATTTGGTAGAAAAACTTTGTATCTTTATGAAAAAAGGTTTGATATTATATAAGCATGAGACGAGTTTTTAGTATTCTTTCATTAATTTTTATTTTGCTGGTTGGTGCCTGTAAAACTAATAATACAGGGGATAAACCTTTATTTAGAACTTACGGCGGAGAAGACGGGCTTCATTTTGAAGTAAATCAACGTGAAGAATTTGTAAATTTAGTTTTTCATGTTACAAAAGTTTCTGACGGTGTTGCAAACATGGCTCTTTACGGAAATGGGGAAGTAAAAGATTATGTATACGCTTTTGTTTCTCCAGATGAAACTTATGATGTTTATGCAGAGTTTTATGACAAAGACTGGACCTGGAACACAAAAATTGAATCTGACCATTTTACAGTTAAAGCGGCCGGTGGAGAAGGGGACAGTTTTATAACTTACAATGGATTCAGTTACAATGGGGACAGGCTTCTTTCAATAAACAATTACGAAATTCATAGTCCAAATGTTAAACTTGACTGGAAAAGTGCTTATTCCTGTATTTATTATTCTTCATCGCCTTTTGTGAATAATAATTTTTACAGTGGTTATGAAGAATGGGACGGAGCAGAAGATTATGACATTCAAAAAGGTTCCTTTAATCTTAAGAATTCAATGCTGGAAAAACTGACTCATAATAATTATTTCTGGTATAAATATGTTTATAATATTTCCTATAAAAATAATAATTATCAGTATGAGGTTAGTTCTAAGCCTGTCACTTTTACTTATTCAAAGAATCTGAAAACTAAAACCAGCAGTGATGGACTTTTAAGTGTTAGTGCAACTGATGAAGGATTTAAGATTTATGAAAATTTTGATGGAAACTTTTATAAAAATGTAAGAATCCGTATCTGGGATTGTACAAATAACAGAAATTGTCCTTCAATAATCGGTAATGGAAGTCAGAAAGTTTTTGATTATCCTTTTGTGGAAAAAGATTGTGAATATTATATTTATGTTCAAGGCTGGGATGGAAACTGGAATAATTATAAAGGGTCAGAATCTCTTATTGTAAAAGCTGAATCAGGAAGCGGAAATTATATTTTTACATTTTCATCAGTTGATTATGATGATAAGGACACTGATACTGATGTTGTTGCCAATATAATTTTGAATGACTATTACAATCATAATCCTTTGTGGAATTATTCTGACAATTATTATGTTCAGGGTGATATTGCTTATGAAGACAAATCTTCCAGTGTATGGGATAGATATTTCTTTAAGGACGGAGTTTTAAGCATTAAAAACCGATTGTCTTTCTTCCGTGGAAAAAAATTCAGACTTAATATTCAAATGTATTTTACCTGTAAAAATGTTGAGTATGAGTATGGTTTTCTTTATTATGATGACGGATATTACACCGACAATCATCAGAAATCATCTTTAATGCTGAACAATGATTATCAGGAAATTTATGATTTTGGCGAATATGAAATTGGTTCTAAAAACTCTGGAAAAAAAGCCTTCCTGATTACTTACAATAAAACTAACAAGGCAATTGGTGATTATACAGGAACCTATTCAAGAAGTGCAGTTTCAGATGAGTTAGATTCTGACTGTATAATTTGTGATTTACCAGTTGGGGACATAGTAAAATCAAATGCCCGTGGAGCTGTAAATCCAAATCCTGATTATTCTTCGTATAAAGTGGGAGTTACTAAAAAAACTTTTGATGATAAAGAAGCTACTTTAGTTTCCGCACATGAACATTGTAATATCTGGTTTTATAATTCCAATAAGACTTCAACTCAACAACTACAGGATAAAATAGATAAAGGTGAATTTTCATATCAATTGATGGGCGAATATTTTGACCGTTATTTTGAAATGATAACTTATGTTTTTGGTTCAAATGTTCCTCAATATCAGTATAGCAATATAATAAGTGTTAATAAGGACACAAAAATAGATTTGTTTGTCTGCGATATGATTTCTGCAGGTTATGGAACAAGTGCAGGAATGTACAGTGGAAGAAACATGTATTTAAACTGCGGTTCTAATGAATGTGAAATGTTGTACATAGGAACTTATGCTATTTTGACTTATGGCTACGGAACCTTTAATGTTGCACTTCATGAATTCCAGCATCTTCTTACAGATGTAAACAAAACTTTCAGCGGAGGTCGTTATGGATATGATCATGATTATACAGAAATGATGTCTTGTGCCTGTGAAAATATTTTCCAGACTCAATATCCAGAAAATATCAGAACTTTCCAGAACGGAATGATTAGCAGCAGATTTGGCGGAGCTGGATTTAATACAGGATATATGGCCGGAATTTCAAACTGGGGTTGTTTTGGTAATACTGGCTATAATTACGGGGCAAACTGTGCATTCATAGATTTTATTATGAGATATTACGGTGGTGTCGAAGTTATAAGAAAAATTGTTCAGAGTGATAAAACAAACAGAGAAGCAATTGTTGATGGTGTAAATAAAATGGGTTACAACGAAACTTTGGATTCTCTTATGATGAAATTTGCATTATGTACTGTAAACTCCGGACTTTCTGTAGATAAAGCGGCTGGTGGAATTACTGCTGTAAAATATACTTCAAATGAAATGGTCATTAATGGAAGAAATACAAAATTTGAATTAATGCCATTATATTATAACTGGTACAGTAGTTCTGCGGCTCCTGATATTTACAATATAAATGACAGATATGAAAAGATTTTCTTTAATACCTGGGATAATAAAGGGCCTTCAATTATTGATGTCCGTAAAAATTATAAATATATGCCTGCAAAATCTTTTAATATTAAATATTTAGGTCAAAATCTTAATTCGATTAATATTGAAAATCCTGGCAATGATTATATTCTTGCAGTTGTTTTCAGAGAATAAAAGTTTTCCCATAAAAATCAAAACTATCTTATTTTTCTAAAAGGGTTTATTATAAGAATATGTTAACAGATACATTTTTTAATTTTTATAAACTCACAGAAAATATTGGTATTGATCAGGGCTCAGAAATTCTTATAAAAATGGCAGAAGATAAACCTTTGTTTCTTTTAGATACAGGAACTTCTGCTGATGATATCTGGAAAAGAACTGATCGCTTTAGAGAATGTATCGAATTAATAGATGATGCTGAAGTTAAAAAAAATCTTCTGAACAGTATTCATTTTACTGCAGGAATTATGCCGGACAGGGAATCAATAGAAAACCGTTTTAATGCAGTAGAAACTCTGGAAAATACAATTAATGATTTCATAGATTCAAACGATGAGTTTTCAAATAAAATTGCAGCAATTGGACCTTGTGGAATAGATCATGATTGGGAATCTATAGAATACGAAGACACAATTCACGATTATTACGATCACAGTACAATTGATGATGAAAGAAATCTTTTTGCATTGCAGATTACACTTGCTAAAAAATTTAATCTTCCTGTAATCGTACATTCAAAAAATGGATTTAAAGATACAATTGATGTATTAAAAACTTTGAAATGGAATAAAGGGATAATTCATGGATTCAGTTATTCAAAATCTGAACTGGACTTTTTTCTTGATTTAGGCTGGTACATTGGATTTAATGGTTCGGTAACTTATTCTGGAAAAGATAAACTGGGTGATGTTAACGAAATGCTGGATTATATTCCAAAAGAACAACTGGTTATAGAAACAAACAGTCCTTATTATGCGCCTGTTCCATTAAAAACAACTGTAAACAATCCTTCGAATATTGAATATATTTATCAGTATATTGCTACTAAAAGAAATACAACAATTCGTAAATTAAAAGAAAGTGTAGATAACAATTGCAGAAAATTATTTGGTTTATAAAAAAAAAGTCATTCCAACCGTAAAGAAGGAATGACTTTTTTTTAACATTTCTGATAAAAGAACCAGTTTTTTATTCTTCAGATTTCTTTGATTTTTTTTCTGTTAAATCTGCAGCAATTTTTCCACTAAGAAGACTTGCTGCAAGAGTTTTTAAATCAATTCCTAAAGTCTGACCTAAACCTTCGCTTACCTGAGTGATTGTTTTCATCATATCACCCTGAAGTTTAGAAGAATCTCCACCATACATGTAGATTTTGTCTACATTCTGATAAGCTTTACCTGATGCTTCTGCAATTTTTGGTAACTGTTCAAAGTAAACTTTAAGAGCATCCAGCTGCATCTGCTGTTTAGCGGCATCACCGTATTCTTTAAGTGCTTCTGCTTTTTCACGCATACCGTCTGCTTCAGCAACAAGTTTTGCTTTAATTGCTGCTGCTTCTGCTTCACCCTGAGCCTGAATAGCTTCTGCAATTGCTTTTTTACCGGCAGCTTCAGATTCCATTGCCATTTTTTCTGCTTCAGCTTTTTTCTGGCGCTGGAATGCTTCTGCTTCAGCCTGACGCTGTAATTCAAATGCTTCAGCCTCAGCTTTTTTCTGGCGTGTATAAAGATCTGCATCTGCCTGCTGTTGAGCTGCATATTTCTGAGCATCAGCAGTTTTCTTTACTTCTGCTTCAAGGGCTCGTTCCTTAACAGAAACAGCTTTTTCCTGCAGTTCAATTTCCTTTTCCTGACGAGCAATGTTTGCTTCAGCTTCTTTTACTTCACGGTCTTTACGCTGAACTTCTGCTTCGATTGCCATTGCAGCTTCGGCTTTTGCAGTTTCTGTATCAGCTTTAGCTTTAAGAGCTGCTTTTTTAAGAGCAAGTTCATTCTGTTTTTGAGCAATTTCCAATTCAGCAATAACTTCTGCATCATTAGCAGCTTTTTTTGCTTCTGCCTGAGCAATCTGAACTTCAGCTTCTGCAGCAGCCTTTGCCTTTGCCGCATCTTTTGAAATAGAAACAGTATTTTCAATACCAAGATTATTGATTACACCATTATCATCTTTAAAGTTCTGAATGTTGAAGGTTGTAAGTTCAAGCCCCAAATCAGCAAGATTAGGTTTTACATTATCAGCAATTGTATCAGCAAGAACTTTTTTATCACCCTGAATTAAATCCTTAAGTTTAACCTGTGAAATAATTTCACGAATGTTACCTTCAAGTACTGGTGTTACAACTTCAGCAATAGCAGATGTACTATACCCTGTAAATCTTGAAGCAGCCCGTTTCATTACTTCTTCATCCTGAGAAATAGCAATGTTAGCAACAGCATCAACTTTAATGTTAATTGCATCCTGAGTTGGAATTGAACTTTTACTTTCAAAATCAACCTGAATGTTTTCCAAAGTCATGTAGTCAATTCTCTGTAAAAATGGAATTACAAAAATAGCCTTTCCAGTTACAGTCTTATTTCCAAATGGACCTACACGAATACCAATTCTGTTCTTAGGAACCTTGCGATATGAACAAAAGAACATAACAACTAAAAACAGAATAACAATAATTGAAATAACTAATAACATTTACGTCTCCTTTAGTCTTTTTTCTATATTTTTAATATAACATTGTTTTTGATTTTTAGAGAAAAAAAATTGTACATATAAGAAATTTTCCCTAGTAAAAAACATTCTCTCTCACCAGCGCAAGCGAGGTGCCATCTCCAATCCTTCCTTACGAGGTTCTTAGGGCACGCAGCCCTAAGTCGTGCAGAAAGAAGAAGGGTGTCGAAGTTAGTAAAGCTAAAAATTGCGGTGCAATTTTCTTAACGCTTTGCTATTTTGCACCGGCCATTAATGGCCTTACACAGGAAGAAAAAACCAGCTTCGGAACTCTCCAACTATCACCAGCGAAGCGAGGTGTTATCTCTAATCCTTCCTTACGAGGTTCTTAGGGCACGCAGCCCTAAGTCGTGCAGAAAGAAGAAGGGTGTCGAAGTTAGTAAAGCTAAAAATTGCGGTGCAATTTTCTTAACGCTTTGCTATTTTGCACCGGCCATTAATGGCCTTACACAGGAAGAAAAAACCAGCTTCGGAACTCTCCAACTATCACCAGCGAAGCGAGGTGTTATCTTCAATCCTTCCTTACGGGGTTCTTAGGGCACGCAGCCCTACGCCGTGCAGGAAACGGAAGGGGGTCTGGGGGAAGGAGAAACCAGCTTCGGAACTCGTGGGTTCTTCTTCCCCCAGAGAAAAGCCCCCAAGCGGTCAGCTTGAAAAAGAGAATCTTACAATATTTTCTCATAATTGTAATTCAATTTTTATCCATAAATCTTTATTATTAAAAAGTACATAAACTGGAGTTACAAATGGAAATTAAGGGATTTACATACGGATATTTTGCACGAAAAGGCTTGTACAATTCTAAAGAAGGAATTGAAAGTCAAAATGCATTAATGGATACAGGAATTAACTGGGTTTGTCTTGCAGTTCCTGTTAATCAGAAAACTTATTGTTCAACAGAAATTTATTTTGATTATCGTTTTAATGTTCCTGATCTGGAAATTATTGAAACAATCAAAAGATTTCACGACCGAAATGTAAAAGTCTGTTTAAAACCAATGATAAATTGTGCAGATGGTGTCTGGCGTGCAAAAATTGATTTTCCTGATGAAACAATGTTTAACGAAGACAGTTACTGGAAAAAATGGTTTGAATTTTATCAGGCATATCTGGAACATTATGCACAGATTGCTGAATATACTAAGTGTGAAATGTTCTGTCTTGGATGTGAAATGCTGGGGACAGAGCGAAAAGAAACTTACTGGCGAGAGACCATTGCAAAAGTAAGAAAATTATATTCAGGACCTTTAGTTTACAATACAAATCATGGAAAAGAAGAAGTTGCCCAGTGGTATGATGCCATAGATTATATTGGAACTTCTGCATATTATCCTGTAGAAAAAGCCCCTGGTGCTTCAATGGAAGAGATGAAGGCTGAATGGGAAAAAATTGCCGCTAATCTTAAAAAGATAAGTCAGAAACTTGGCAAAAAAATCATCTTTATGGAAATTGGTTGTAGAAGTGCATTAGGATGTGCTCAAATGCCTTGGGATTTTACTCATAAAGAATTTCCTGTAAGTCAGGAAGAACAGGCTAACTTTTATGAATCTTCCATGAGTGCTTTATCAAAAGAAGACTGGTTTATGGGATATTTCTGGTGGGATTGGAGTACAATCATTTATAAAACTAAAGAAGAAGCTGCTAAAGATACCGGTTTTAATATTCATCTTAAAAAAGCAGAAGATGTAATTAGAAAATGGTATAAATAATCAAAAAAGCCCTCCTTTCCGATTTTTTGAAGTGCACCCCTAAAGTTGGACAAATAAAGTTCAATTTTAGGAGGTGCATT
>JAKSTJ010000048.1 GCA_024402635.1 Treponema sp.
CACCGAGTTTTTCAGAAACTTTTTCCAAGATATCAAATGCTAATGGAGGTGGGTTTAATACACCGTCAGCACCACGTGTACACTGTGCTGGAGTGAATTTACAACGTCCATGTGATGTACCAATTGAGATTGCGAGAGAGTCACAACCTGTTTTTGTAACGAAGTCTACAACTTCTTCTGGTTTTGTATATTTTGATTCTTCAGCAGCAACGTCATCTTCAACACCACCAAGAACACCAAGTTCAGCTTCTACTGTAACTCCGTGTGCGTGAGCGTATTCAACAACTTTCTTTGTTTCTGCTACGTTTTCATCGTATGGAAGAGCAGAACCGTCGAACATTACAGATGAGAATCCGTTGTCGATACAGTCTTTACATGTTTCAAAGTTTGGACCGTGATCAAGGTGAAGAACGATCTGTGGGTTTGGACAACCAAGTTCTTTTGCATATTCTACAGCACCCTGAGCCATGTAGCGGAGGAGAGTAGCGTTAGCATAAGCACGAGCTCCTTTAGAAACCTGAAGGATTACTGGAGATTTTGTTTCAACTGCAGCCTGAACGATAGCCTGCATCTGTTCCATGTTATTGAAGTTATATGCAGGAATTGCATATCCGCCTTTAAAAGCCTTTGCAAACATTTCTTTTGTGTTTACAAGACCAAGTTCTTTGTAACTAACGTTAGCCATTTATACTTCCTTTTCTGACCTGTAACTGTCAGAGATATATTTGTTTATATAATAGGTGATTTATAATTAAAATTCAATGGAGACAGGTGCTAATGTTTATATGTATTTTGTTTTGATTTGACAAAGAAATCTTAACAAAATATAATAAATTTACTAATTATTTTTAACGTACCTGCCGATACTTTAAAAGTATAAATCTTTTTATGTTTTGAATAATCGGGTTCGGAATATTAAAAGTATCAAGGAGTTTTGCATGAAAAGGGGACTTAAAGTCTTAGTTAGTCTTGCATGTTTCTTTGTAGTTGGTTTGCCTGCATTCAGTCAGCCAAGTTCAAGAAGTATCGAGACAATCGTAATGGAAAGTTATGATTCTGTTGGTAATCAGAATTATATGTACAATGGCCAGACATATAATTGGGAATGGGGAGTAAATACTAGCCGTTTTGTTGCTGAAGGTTTTCCTAAGCAGGGTTATTACGAAGGTATCCCTAATTCATTGAAGGCATTGCGCAAAGGCGATCCAACTACTCCAAAAGTACTTGGTGTAAAGACAGCTTTTAATCGTAAAGGTGATAACTGGTTCGAAGTTTATCCTATGTTAGACGGTAAACCTTTCGAAATTCCATTTATCGGAAATGTTACAACTTTAGATTTCTGGGTATGGGGTGCAAACTATAAATATTATCTTGAAGTAATGGTAAGAGATGCTACTGGACGTGTTCACGTTCTTCAGGCTGGTTCTCTTGCATTCAATGGATGGAGAAATATTGTAATCAATATTCCAGGATGGATTCAGCAGCATTCTCATTTGAGATCTGGTCCAGAAAATCTTACATTCGTTGGTTATAGAATTCGTACAGATGCAGAAGAATATGTAGATGATTATATTATCTTCTTTGATCATATGAAGTATACAACAAATTCATTATCATTCATTTATGATGGTTATGAATTGAAAGATGCTGATTTTGGTGACGGCTCTTCTAACTCTAACGGAGGTGCAAAATAATGAAAAAGTTAGTATCAGTAATTTTGACTTTAGCAACAGCAGGTTTGTTGTTTGCACAGAGTATTGCTTCTGCTAATCCTGAAACTGTAGGTGCAGATTCAGCAATGCTTTCTTTAAGAGAAGTTTCTGTAGATAAATTCGAAAGAGAAGGTTCTTGGAGTGTTAAGATTTCTTCTGATGACGGTGTAATTGCTGCTCGTTTGTTTGATGGAAATCCTGCTATGAAAGAACCTCTTCAGGGTGAAGAAGAAAATGCAGATCAGGATACACAGGTTCTTGGCGTTCGCGTTGACTTCTTCCGTCGTGGTGTTGATTCATTTACAATTACATCAGGACGTCCTCTCGCAATTGAAGGAACTGTAAAAACACTTTCTGTATGGGCATGTGGTCGTAATCAGGATCACGATATGTATGTTCTTGTACAGGATTATTATGGAAGAAATTTTGAACTTTACATGGGTTCACTTGGATTCAGCGGTTGGAAAAAACTTACTTGTGTAGTTCCACCAAGTCCAGATGGAGAACATGGAATTGTTCAGAGCAGTGCATATTATGGTGAAAGACCTGGTTTCAAAGTTCTTGGATTCAGAATCGATTGTAACCCAATGCAGGCTCGTGGTCACTATTATGTATATTTTGATGATCTTCGTGCGGTAACAGATCTTTATGATATGGAAAATCGTGATGAAGATGATATGTCAGATAACTGGTAGTTTTAATTAAGTAGTGCAAAATCAAGGCAACCTTAAAAGGTTGCCTTTTTTTTGTTTAAATTTTTTTTAATTAATAATTGATTTTATAATATTTTTTTTTGTTTTCAATTTTAGTAAATTCAATCAAATTCATATGATTAAAGACCCATAATATTAAATTTGTAGATTGAGTTGCTAGAGTAGGGAATTTCTGCTGAATAAACAATTCTTTTATTTCTTTTGAAGAAAATTCATCTGGAAGGTTTTCAGGTAATAATTTTAAGTAATCGTCTTTTTTATCGAAATGTAACGTATCCTGAATAAAATTAAGTTTTTTTCCGGTTTTGTTCCAGTCTTTTCTAAATCTTCTTTTATTGTTTGCGCTTTGTACTAAATCTTCAAATTTTTCACGATATTCAGAAATATCAGCCAGAACTACATCAAGACTAAAATGATTGTCTAATAAAACAGGGTAAAGGCCTGTAATTTCTTTAAAAAGTGAATAGATATTTCCTTTTTTGGGACTTTTTCTTTTGCTTATAAGTTTTCCTTCTTTATATGTTTCTATGGTTTTACTTATTACCAATGGATAAACAACTTTAATTTTATGACCTTTGTTAATTGTATCAAGGATTTTTGGCAAAAGCTTTACTAGTGTTCCTGTTTGAATTTCAATTATTTCATTATTTTCCGTAAGAATATCATAAACGTGTCCGTAAAGTTCAACTTCGGTTTTTCCGTTTGATTGCTCTGCGTAAATTAATTTTAAAGTTTTATGTAAATTGCTTTCGTTTAATGTTGAAAATTCCAAATTAGTTTAACCTTGTATAGTATCAAAGTACTAGTAATAAAGTAAGTATTTATACGTGTGTAAAAATATCAATGAAGTGTAAATTTTTTTATATTATTGGCAGGAAAATCCATTGACTTTAGAATTTTTTAGCATAAAATAATAAATAAGTGGGAAAAAGTGGTAAAAAGTGGTGTTAAGTGGGTATGAATCTATTAACTGGTGAATACAATAATACAATTGATGAAAAAGGCAGAGTTTCATTTCCTGTAAAGTTGAGAACTGCTGTTAATCAAGATGTACTTATTATTACTAAAGGTTTAGATACTTGCTTATGGCTTTTTACTGTTGAAGAATGGGACAATTTTGCCGCTAAAATTATGGGTAATGCATCAATGATGAAAAGAAAGAATCTTGATGTAATCAGGCATTTTATTGCTCCGGCTCAACAGGTTGAATTTGATAAATCAGGACGACTTTCTATTCCCCAGACTTTGCGTGAATATGCACATCTTTCAAAAGACTGTACAGTTCTTGGTATTGCTAAATATGTTGAATTATGGGATTCACAATCATATAGCGAATATCTTGCCGCAAGTGAAGATTCATTCCGTGATGCAGCGGAAGAATTTAACGATATTACTTTTTAAAATATTAGGGTAGAGGACATCAGAGGTAAAAGTCTGATGATTTTAGAATGGAAATCGTACATACTCCAGTTTTGTTAAACGAATGTCTCACTTTGCTTTCACCTGAGGGAGAAGCTTTTGAAAAAAATGCTTTGATGATTGACTCAACATTAGGTGAAGGTGGTCATACATATAATTTCCTTTCAAAATATAAAAATCTATCAGTTATTGGTTTAGATGCGGATTCTGTAATTCAGAAGAAAGCAAAAGAACGTCTTAGTGAATTTGGTGATAGAGTTCATTTTTATAATGGCTGGTTTAATGATTTTTATTCAGATTATCCAGAAGAATATAAACATCCTGATATTATTTTATTTGATCTTGGAATTTCTGTTTTTCATTACGAAAAATCCCAGAGAGGTTTTTCGTTTAGATATGATGAAAAACTTGATATGAGATTAAATTCTAACAGTGAGAAATCTGCTGCTGATTTAGTAAATGAATTACCGGAAGAAAAACTTGCTGATTTAATTTATTTATATGGTGAAGAAAAACTTAGCAGAAGAATTGCAAAAGCTATTGTTGATGCCAGAAGTGGAGGAAGAATAGAATCTTCAAAAAATCTGGCAGAAATAATCTGGAATTGTGTTCCTGCTAATTATAGATATGGACAAATTCATCCTGCAACCAGAACTTTTCAAGCTTTAAGAATTGCAGTTAATAGTGAATTAAAACGTCTTCCAAAAGCTTTGTTTGATGCTTTTAATGATTTGAATCCTGGTGGAAAAATGGGTGTTATAACATTCCATTCGCTGGAAGATCGAATCGTAAAAAACTTTTTCAGGAATCTTGGAAAGCAATGTGTTTGTCCTCCTGAAGTTGCAATTTGCAGATGTGGCGGTTCTCCTTGTGCTGAAATTATTACAAGAAAACCTGTTGCACCTGGTGATGAAGAAATTAAAAACAATTCTCCATCAAGAAGTGCAAAATTAAGAGTTGTAAGAAAAATTAAAGATGCTGGTGAGTATCATCTTGAAGGTGTAATAGGGTATTGATATGAGAAAAGATAAAAAGAGAAAAAGTAAAGAAATTGTTAAAATTGTTTTTATTTGTTTTTTTACATTATCAATTCCTGCTCTTTTGGGATTGTATGCATATCAAACTAAAAAATATACAGATTTAACAAACGATATTAAAAAACTTGAATATGAACAGGAAAATTTGATTGAAGAAAATAAGCGGTTGATTAGTGAAATCAGTGTACTTTCCAGTGCTGAACGAATTGAAAAACTTGCAACTGAAGAACTTGGAATGCATAAAGCTGAAAGTGAAGATATTGTTCGTGTTGAAATGAGGGGAGAAAATTAATCATATGGAAAGTTTGCTTACACTGAATGAATTAGTTGCAGCTGTAAAAGGAATTAATATTAGTTCTAAAAACACCTGTTGTTTTACAAATGTTGCGACTGACAGTAGAAATGTTTCTGAAAATACAATGTTTATTCCTCTTGTTGGAGAATTTCAGGATGGACATAAATATATTTCTCAAGCAATTGAAAAAGGTGCATCAGTTATTCTGATTAATGAAAAGAATTTTTGTGAAAATAAAATTGAATACGAAAAATTATGTCAGGAAAATTCCAGTCTTGTAATGATTTGTGTAAAAAATACAATGACTGGATTACAAGATGCAGCTGAAGCATATGTAGCGAAATTTCCATCTCTTTTGAAAATATGTATAACTGGTTCTTGTGGAAAAACTACAACAAAAGAACTTATGGTTGCCGTATTTAAAGCTAAATATGGTGAAAAAGTTGTCTATACTCAGGGGAATTTTAATTCTGAAACAGGATTGCCTCTTTCTGTATTTAACATTCGTTCAAATCATACTGTTGGTATTTTTGAAATGGGAATGAATCGTGAAAATGAAATTGGTGAAATCTCCAAAGTATTGAAAGCAAAGTATGGTTTAATTACGAATATTGGAACAGCACATATTGGTATTCTTGGTTCAAGAGAAAATATAGCTAAAGAAAAAAGAAAGGCTTTTGATTATATTCCAGCTGATGGTGCTGCATTTGTTCCTGCTGAAGATGATTTTGCCGATTATTGTACAGAAAAAGTTGCCGGTAAAGTTGTGAAATTTGGAAAAACTGTTTCAGAATCAGAAAGTGGTGTGAAATTTATTTGTGATAATGGATTAAAAGGTTTGTCTTTCACAGTAGATGGTACTTTAGTAAATATGCCATTATCTGGAATTCATAATTTTATTAATGTTTCTGGTGTTATTGCCTGTGCAAAAGAATGTGGTATTGAAACTGAGTACATTAAAAAAGGTATTGAAAGTCTTGAAAGTTTGAATGGCCGTATGGAAGTTTCTGAATCAGTTCTTGCAAACGGAAAAAATGTTACACTTATTAAAGATTGTTATAATGCAAATCCTGATTCAATGGAAAAAGTAATAGATTTCTGTGATTCATTAACTGATTGTGGTAAAAAGATTTTTGTTTTGGGTGATATGAAAGAACTTGGTGAAAAAGCTGTTTCAGCTCATGAACAAATTGGCAGAAAATTACTTGATTCAAAAGCTTCTTATGTTTTTCTTGTGGGATCTGACATGAAAAATGCTTTTGAAGTTATTACACGTTCTACTAAGTTTACAGAAAAGAATTCATCATTTTTTAAGCTTGTTTGGAAAGACAGTAATTCTTCTAAAGAATTTGAAGAAATTGCAGAGGAACTTTTGTCTGTTACAGATGAAAATGATGTAATTGTATTCAAAGGTTCTCATAGTATGTCTTTGGATAAAATTATTCCACTTATTGAAAAAAAGGCAGGTGAATAATGAATAAGCGAAATTATAATTTTTATGCATTTAAGCCTTCAGAAAAATATCATAAGTGTGATGTTGTATTTCTAATTTCTGTAATCTTATTATGGGGATTTGGATTGTTTACAGTATTTTTCTGTTCTCAGGATTATGCTGCAAAATTCTTCGGAAATGATTCCTATTATCTGGTAAGACGACAGATTGAATGCTCTCTGGCCGGACTGCTATTGTTTTTTATTTTTGCATTTATTGATTTGAATCTCTTAAAAAAATCAATTTTTTATATTGTTTTAATTACACTGATTTTATGTGTACTTACTTTTATTCCTGGAATATCAATTGAAAAAAATGGTGCCAGAAGATGGATTAGACTTCCATTTAAGTTCTCTTTTCAGCCATCTGAATTAGTAAAATTAACTGTTGTTCTTTATCTTGCCCATTATTTTGATAAACAAAATGAAAAAGAAGTAAAAGACCGAGATGTTCTTCCTTGTGTTTGTGTATTTCTTTTGTTTGTAGGGTTAGTTCTTCTTGAAAAGGATTTTTCTACCAGTTTCTTTATAACAGTTATTGGTATTTTAATATTTATTGTTTCCGGATCTAAAATCATATGGATTATTCCATTCTTGATTCTGGTAAGTCCGGTTATATTTATTGCAATTTCATCTGAACAGTATCGTTTGGATCGATTGATTGGATTCATTCATCCGGAACAGGGTGCTGAATCTTTTAACTTTCAGGTCAATGCGGCAAAATCAGCAATTAGTGCCGGTGGATTCTGGGGATGTGGTATTGGCAGAGGATTGTCAAAACTTAACAGTATTCCAGAAGTCCAGGCAGACTATATTTTTGCCGGCTGGACCGAAGCAATGGGCTTTTTCGGGGTTATTGGATATTTGTTAATGTTATGTTTATTTGCCTGGAGAGGTTATAGAACAGCATTAAAATGTCCATCTCGATTTGCTTCTTATGGAAGTTTTGGCTGTGTTTCCATAATTTTCATACAGTCAATAATAAACTGCATGGTTGTATGTGGTTTATTACCTTCAACAGGAATTCCTCTACCATTCTTTTCTGTTGGAGGATCTTCCATCATTGTTACACTTGCAATGTGTGGATTTATATTAAATGCTTCACGTTGTGAAGAAGCAGAAGAGCCTTCTTATGCGTATGATGAAGTTAATGTTGATACATTAACAGTTTTATAGTGAAAATTAAAAAATAGGGATAAGGAAATGAGTGATATCGGATTGATGGTTGATAATGATTTTGATTATGATGAGGATTTTTCATACGAAAGTATGCATCATGAAAAAAAGACTGACTCAGGAGATAAAAAAATAAAAATATTAAAAATTGTATTTTTTATTTTATGTTTACTTCTGGCAGGAGAACTTGTAGTTTATAAATATGTAATGCCTCTTTTTGCAAGTCCGAAGGTGACTGTTTCTGGAAATAAAATGTTTACAGCAGACGAGATTGCAATGAAATTAATTCCAATGAACAGTTCAACATGGCTTGATTTTAATGTTGATGAAGCAGTTTCAATTTTATCTTCAGAACCATCAATTGAAAGTGTTGTAATTGAAAAGAAATTTCCTGATAAAATTTATATTGAAATTACAGAAAGAAAACCTGTTGCTGTAACATTTATTGTTGAAAATGATACTACTTACCCTGTTGAAATTGATAAAAGTGGAGCTATTTTTACTGACAGAAATGGAAGCGCTTTTGCAAATAATAAACTTCCAATCATTTCCGGTATTCCAGTTGAATATATGGCAGGCGGAAGAAGAATTAATTCAAAATATCGTCCATTAATTGAACAGATTAATAGAATTTCTAATCTTGATCAGAATTATTTTGCAAGTGTTGCAGAAATTTGTGTAATTCCAAAAGATTCTGGAAACTACGAATTAGCTTTAATTCCAGCTCAATCAAAAATTAAAGTTCTTACTGACCGGTCATTGAATGAAGAAGCAATAAAGTATATGATGTTAGTATTAGACGTAGTAAAAGGTCTTGAGACTGATGTTTCTGAAATAGATATGCGATATGGATCTGTTTCATTTAAAATCAACAATGTTCCTGGGGAAGAATAATGGGTGAAAGAACTATAGTCGGACTTGATATTGGTACAAGTGTTATTAGAGCTGTAATTGCAGAAGTTAAAGATGATGATAAACTTTATGTAATTGCAACTGCATCTCGCGTGTCTGCTGGTATGGAAAATGGTGTAATCGTTAACATTGAAGCAGCAAAAGATGCTATTAGAGAGACTATAGAAGCTGCAGAAAATACTGCAGGAGTAAGTGTTGATTCAGTTATTGTAAGTATTGGTGGAACTACTGTAGAAAGTCAGAATTATAAAGGTGTTACACCAATTATGCCTAATAATAAAGGCGTTCAGCGTGAAATTACCCGTGAAGATGTTGATAAAGTAATTGAAATTGCAACTGCAATCAATTTTCCAATGGACAGAGAAAAAATTCATACAATTCCACAGGATTATATTGTTGATGGAATTGATGGAATTTCAAATCCTGTTAATAGAATGGGATATAAACTTGAAGTTGAAGTTCATGTTGTAACAGCTTCTAAAAGTATAATCAGAAATTTAAGAAATACAATTCAGCGTGCCAATTATATTCTTGATGGAGTTATGTTAAAAACTTTAGCTCAGGCAAAATCAGTTTGTCATCAAGATGAAATGGAGCTGGGATCAATTATTATAGATTTAGGTGCAGGAACTACTGATGCTATTGTATTGATAGATGATGCTCCTGTTTGTACAGCTTCAATTAAAGTTGGTGGAAATCTTGTTACAAATGATATTGCTGTTGTTACAGGAATTCCTGTTTCTGTTGCGGAAACAATTAAACTTGAAAATGGCTGCTGCTGGTTACCAGGAATTGGTGAAAATGATACTGATATAATTTTACCTGGTGTTGGAGGAAGAGCACCTGAAGTTCTTGCAAAATCATCTTTGTGTCAGATTATTCAGGCAAGAATGGAACAGATCTTTAATATGATAAAAGATGCAATTGTTACCAATTCCAATCGTTCTATAAAAAAATTATCAGGCAATATTATTTTAACTGGTGGTGGAGCTCAGATGGAAGGTATTATTGAGCTTACCCAGGCTGTATTTAAGACTTCTGCAGTTCGTCTTGGAATTCCAGAAAAATTAGGTGGAACAGAAGCTGAATATAGACGTCCTGATTTTGCAACTGCAATTGGGCTTGTTGTTGCTAATAAAGACAGACCTCAGACACAGGTAAGAAAAAAGTATAAAAAAGCCAAAACTTCCGATAATTCTTCTTCAGAAGGATTGTTAAAGAAACTCAGGAAGGCATTGTTTTAATATATAGGGGAATTCATATTAGGGAGGAACTATGGATTTATCAATTTTAAACGACGAAACATCAAATGTTTTTCAGCCACGGGAATTACCAACTAGAAATCCAACTGTTATTAAAGTTGTTGGTTGTGGTGGCGGTGGCGGTAATGCTGTAGACCGCATGATTGATGCAAAAATTGAAGGTGTAGAATTTATTGTTGCAAATACAGACCTTCAGGCTTTAGATAATAAAAAAGCTCCTGTAAAACTTGCAATCGGACAGAAAGTAACAAAAGGTCTCGGTGCTGGTGGTCTTCCTGAAATAGGTGAACAGGCAGCTGAAGAAGATACGGAATTAATTACAAATGCTCTGCGCGGTGCCGATATGGTATTTGTAACTGCAGGAATGGGAGGTGGAACAGGTACTGGTTCTGCTCCAATTGTTGCAAAAATTGCAAAAGAATTAGGCGCTTTAACTGTTGGTGTTGTTACAACTCCTTTTGAATTTGAAGGCCCAGTTAGAATGCGTAAAGCAAAATCTGGTATTGAAAGATTAAAAGCAGAAGTTGATTCTCTAATTGTAATTCCTAATCAGCAGTTGTTAAAAGTTGTTGATAAAAATACTCAGGTTCAGCAGGCCTTCCTTGTAGCAGATGATGTTTTAAGACAAGGTGTACAGGGAATATCTGATATTATTACAAAAACTGGTGTTGTTAATATCGATTTTGCAGATGTTAAAAATACAATGAAAGATAAAGGTCGAGCAATTCTTGGCGTTGGTTATGGTGAAGGTGATAATCGTTCTGTTGAAGCAGCAAAACGTGCTATTACTAATCCAATGTTAGAAGATACTAGAATTGATGGTGCAAAACATATTCTTATTAATATTGCTGCATCAGAATCTGTTTCAATGAGTGAAGTAACTGAAATTTGTAATATTGTAACTGCAGCTGCAGATGTAAATCTTGATTCAACTTGGGGACAGGTAATTAATCCTTCTTTAGGTGAACAGATTTGTGTAACAGTAATTGCAACAGGTTTTGATTCTGCTGATGAAACTGAAGAACAGGATGAAATGGCTGCAGCTTCTGCTTTGGATTTTTCAATTAAACCAAAAGATTCAAATGTTGTAAGTTCAGATGAATTTAATGATATTCTTCACGATACAAATCCAATTTCAGTAAAAGAACCTGAAGATGAAGGTGCATTCATCTCGTTAAAAGATATAGCAGCTCAATCATCAGGAGAAACACAGCGCGATTTATTCGATGTTAATAAATATGAACCAAAAGATCGTCCAGAACGTCCTCAGAGAGCAGACTGGAGTGCATCACTTTATTCAGGTCCAGAAAATTTATATCAGGGACAGGCAACAAGACGTCCACTTAATCCTCCAAGTGGATTTATTGATCCTAGTGATATAAATACACCTCCAATCTGGAGTAATCCTGAATTTGGTAGAACAATTAATCTTGATAAATAAAAAATAGGGAGCAGTGCATTTGACTATAAATGAATTGCTTTCTCAGTTTTATACGGATCTTATTCTGGTAAAAAGATCTGCTCAGAAAACTGCAGAAACTTATAAAATTTCCTGTGAAGATTTTTTACACTGGGTTATTAAAGAACGTATAAAACTACAAGAAATTGATATAAAGAAGCTTACATATTATCTGGTAAAACGTCAGACAGAAGGAGCTTCTGAAGTTACTATTGCTAAAGATATTTCAGCCTTGCGGGCATTAGGTGATTATTTTGTCAGAAAAAATGTATGGCAGGAAAATGTTGCCTTAATGCTGGACCGTCCAAAAGCTTCCCGTCCTCTTCCTAAAGTTCTTTCAATTGAGCAGGTAGATAAACTTTTAGAAGTTATAGATACCAGTACATTAAGTGGCAAAAGAGATTCCGCATTATTCGAATTAATTTATTCCTGTGGTTTACGTATAAGTGAAGCTTGTGATTTACTTGTTTCTAATGTTCATATGCAGGAAAGAATTTTACTTGTTCATGGAAAAGGTGATAAAGAAAGAATTGTTCCTTTTGGTGAACAGGCAGCAGAAAAACTGGAATTTTATTTAAATGAAGTACGTCCTGAATTAACTAAAGGTAGAATTGTTCCTCAGGTTTTTGTAAATTATAAAGGAGATCCAATTTCAAGAAAAGGTGTCTGGAAAAGATTTAAGGAACTTGAAGCATTAACAGGAATTGATTGTAAAGTCCATACATTGAGGCATTCATTTGCTACTCATTTGCTGGCAGGTGGAGCTGATTTGCGTTCAGTTCAGGAACTTTTGGGACATTCAGATTTATCAACAACAACGATTTATACTCATATTAATGATAATCAGATTGAACAAGCTCACGAAAAATATTTTAATAAATAAAGAGGTGTTTTATGAAAAAACTAGTAATTTTATTATTATCAGGAACTCTTATTTTTAGTTTTATTTCCTGCGAAAATTCAAATAAATCTATAAAAAGAATGCAGAAACTTGAAGAAAATGTTCAGAATCCTCAGTCAATTGAAGAAATTCAGGATGCTATAAAAAAATATACAGATCGTGTTAATGATATAGTTCTTGCTCAGGAACAAATTGGAATCTGGTATAAAATGCTTGGTTCAAGATATGTTGATAAAAAAATGTATGGGGAAGCATTGAAAGCGTATCAGTCAGCATTAGAGTATTTTCCTGCAAATCAAAATCTTTATTATTGGGTAGGTGTTTGTGCAGGATTTATGGCAAAAGCTTCTTTAGATTTTAATGGATCCGGTTCAAAAGAAATCAGTTTAAATTATATAAAACTTGCAGAAGAATCCTATAAACGTGCTGTTGAATTAGATGAACGTTATGAAAGAGCATGGTATGGTCTTGGAGTTATTTATTCTTACGAAATGGATGAATATGAAAAGGCTGTTGTTTGTTTTGAGCATGCCCTTGAAATCAGCACTCAAAGTATTGATACAATGTTTAATCTTGCTCGTGCATATTATGGTGCATATGAATTTGACAAATCCGCAGAAATGTATGATAAAATAATATCTATAACCAAATCTCAATCTACAAAAGCTCAGGCAGAGGAGTTAAAAAAACAAGCCTTAGATGCAGCTTATTAATGATTTAAAAATTGAAGATGAATTAATTTTTGATTTATCATTGGCTAGAATTTCTTTTCTTTCATTCGAAGATAAAAGAAATTTGAAAAAAAATCTTGACAGTGCTCGGGACCTTGCATTACTGTCTATAGAAGAGATTGAAACTATTACAGGGAATAATTTTAAAAAAGATATTGTTTGGAATGGTTTTGAAAATCTTCGCATTGCAAAAATATCTGCTTACTATTGCAGGAAGTTTGATATAAAAGTTTTATTATATTCCGATGAAAAGTATCCGGAACTATTAAGGCAAATAAATAAACCTCCCTATCTGTTGTTTTGCAGAGGTAATATTGATTGTCTTGGAGAAAGAAGTGTATCTGTCGTAGGTACACGAAAATTATCTCCAGATGGAAAAAAAGCTGCCTATAATTTTGGATATGATGCTGTATTAAGTGGATGTAATATTGTGTCAGGTCTTGCAAATGGAGCTGATGAATATGCTCATAAGGGTGCTGTAAATGCACTTTTTGATGCAAAAGAAAAAGGTATGTCTTTAGAAAATCTTGGAAAAACAATTGCGGTTTTACCAGGATCAATTGATGAAGTAACGCCTTATTCAAATAAAAAACTTGCTGAGTCTATATTAAAAACCGGCGGATGTATTATAAGTGAGTATGAACCGAAAGTTCCTCTTGAAAAATGGCACTTTATTGCAAGAAACAGAATAATTGCAGGTTTATCTCCAGCTACAATTGTTATTGAAGCTCCCTGTGGTAGCGGTGCTTTGATTACAGCTGATTTTGCACTGGATTTTAATAGAGATTTAATGTTTCATGAAGTTGCTTTTGGAAAATTGGCAAAACAGGTTTCAATTTCTGTTGAAGCTGATTTAGATAAAAAATTTGCTGGTGGAATAATCAGTAAATATAAAAGGGAAAATACTGCTGAGAAATTTCTAGAAGCAGGTGCTCCCATAATAAAGAATTATAAAGACTATTGTGTTTGTCTGGCAGAAAAACCTGGCATTCGTAATAGTGTCACTGAATTATATTCTGAGCAAAAAGAATTATTTATTCAGGACAGTAATTGATAGATACATGTAGGTGGATGAAATGGCAACAAAAAAATCAAAACAAAAAACTCCTCAGACTCTTGTTATTGTAGAATCTCCGGCAAAAGCAAATACAATTGAAAAGTATCTTGGGCCTGGTTATACAGTAAAAGCTTCAATGGGACATTTGATTGATTTACCAAAATCCAGAATGGCAATTGATGTAAATAATAATTTTCAGCCTGAATATATAACTGTTCGTGGTCGTGCAAAATTACTTAAAGAACTTCAGAAAGATGCAAAAAAATCAGATTTTGTTTTACTTGCATCCGATAATGACCGTGAAGGAGAAGCCATTGCTTGGCATTTAAATAATGCTCTTAAAGACAAAACTGATGCAAAAATCAGTCGTATTGTATTTAATGAAATTACACCAACTGCAATTACTGAAGCCGTTAAGAATCCTGGAGAAATTATTGAAGCAAAAGTTAATGCCCAGAAAGCACGTCGTGTACTTGATAGACTTGTTGGTTACAATCTAAGTCCACTTTTATGGTCAAAAGTAAAAAACGGTTTGTCAGCAGGACGTGTACAGTCAGTTGCATTAAGACTTATTTGTGAACGTGAAAAAGAAGTTGAAGATTTCCTTCCTGAAGAATACTGGTCATTAGATGCTGATTTCCAGAAAGGAAAATCTTCTTTTACTGCACAGCTTGTAAAATATAAAGGTGAAACACCTGAATTAAAATCAGAAGCTTTAGTTCAGAAAATTATTGATGAAATTCAGAATAGTCCATCTGTTATATCTTCAATCAAAAAAACTGAAAAAACAGTAAGACCAAAAGCACCTTTTACAACTTCAAAACTTCAGCAGGCAGCTGCAAATCGTTTAGGCTTTACTTCAAGAAAAACTATGCAGATAGCTCAGCAGCTTTATGAAGGTATTACAATGGGAACAAGTCGCGTTGGTCTTATTACATACATGCGTACTGACTCTGTTCGAATTTCTGATACTGCTTTGGCTGATGTTCGTGATTGGATTAATAAGAATTATCCGGAAGATTTACCTGCAGAACCAATTCATTATGCTGTTGGAAAAAGTGCTCAGGATGCTCACGAAGGTATTCGTCCAACATACGCTCAATATACACCTGAATATGTAAAAGAATACTTAAGTCATGATCAATTTAAATTGTATTCAATTATTTGGGAAAGATTCGTTTCTTCTCAGATGAATAATGCAAAAATGATTACTACAAGTGTTGAAATAAATGCGGGTGATGCAACCTTCCGTGTAGCAGCAAGTAAAGTTTCTGAAAAAGGTTTCTACAATGTAATCAAAATGCTTTCTTCAAAAGAAGATAAATCATCATCTTTGCCATCATTAAAAGAAGGTGAAGAAATTACAGTTCAGAAATTCCATCCAGAACAGCATTTTACACAAGGTCCTGCCAGATACACAGATGCTTCAATTGTAAGAATGCTGGAAGAAAAAGGTATTGGTCGTCCTTCTACATATGCTCCAATCATTTCAGTATTGTTAGACAGATATTATGTAACAAGAAGTAATAAACAGCTGGTTCCAACTCAACTTGGAAGAATGATTTCAAAAATTCTTGTAGAATCTTTTCCTGCTGTAATTAATGAACAGTTTACAGCTGAGGTAGAAAATCAGTTGGATAAGGTTGAAGCTGATGAACTTGTCTGGAATACAATGATTGGTGATTTCTATGATCCTTTCAAAAATAGAGTAGATCAGGTAATGGATACTCAGGAAAGTATTAAGGGCTTCCTTGATGAAGAAACAGATAAAATCTGTGATTTGTGTGGAAAACCTATGATAAAAAAATTAGGAAGGTTTGGATTTTTCCTTGCATGTTCAGGTTTCCCAGAGTGTCATAATACAAAGTCAATTCCTCTTGCAAAATGTCCAATGCCAGATTGTAATGGTGAAATTGTTGCAAGAAAAACAAAAGGCCGTGGAAAAGAATTTTATGGTTGTACAAATTATCCAACCTGTAATTTTATTTCTCACTTTAAGCCAATTGATCAGTATTGTCCTAAGTGCGGCTGGTTCCTTGTTGAAAAATATGACAAAAAGAATGGTTCATTTAAATCTTGTATTAATCCAGATTGTGATTACTTACATACAAATGATGAAGATGTATCAGTTGTTATGGAAGGTGAGGATTAATACAAGATTACATCCCTCCTTCCTGAAAGTCAGTCGGAACCAGAATTAAGGAAAATCCTAAATAATTGTATTGTCATACAATTATTCTTAACGGATTTGCAATTGAAGGTATGTATTAATCCAGATTGTGATTACTTACATACAAATGATGAAGGTGTACCAGTTGTTATGGAAGGTGAGGATTAATACAAGATTACATCCCTCCTTCCTGAAAGTCAGTCGGAACCAGAATTAAGGAAAATCCTAAATAATTGTATTATCATACAATTATTCTAAACGGATTTGCAATTGTAGGTATGTATTAATCCAGATTGTGATTACTTACATACAAATGATGAAGATGTACCAGTTGTTATGGAAGGTGAGGATTAAATCATTAGTTGCCGATAAAATATATTATGGTTTTATCAGAATTAGTTGATGAGTTTTTATTATATCTTTCAGCTGTAAGAGGATTATCGGAAAATACTATTACAGGGTATTCCAACGATTTATTACAGTTGAAAGAGTTTTTGACACCTTCCCTTAATATTGAATCAATAAAAAAAGAAAATCTGCTTTTGTGTATAGGGCAACTTTCTAAACAAAAAAAATCGGCGGCTACAATTAATAGATTTATAGCTGCAGTACGAACTCTTTTTTCTTATGCTAAAAATTATGGATATTTGGAAAAAAATCCTGCTTTAGAGTTAAAAACTGTAAAACTACCTAAAAGAATTCCAAATTTTATGACTTCAAATGAAGTAAATGAATTATGTGATGCTCCTTTAACTAACGAATTATTGTGGGCTTCTAGAGATAAAGCTTTGTTTGAAATGTTGTATTCTTCGGGTTGTCGAGTAAGTGAAATTTGTAATCTGAAATTTGAAGACTTTCTTGATGATTATCACAAAGCTGTGGTAAGAGGTAAAGGTTCTAAAGATAGAGTGGTTTATTTTGAAAAAGATGCCCAGAATGCATTTAAGATTTATTTAACAGATAGAACAAAAAAACTTCAGGATTTGGGAATTCCAGAATTTAAGTGGCCAAAAAATATTTTTATAAATCAAAAAGGAACTGCTCTTTCTGATAAAGGTGTAAGATTCATTTTGTCAAAATATACAGGGGCTGAGGGAACAAATCATCATGAAAATCCACATGCCTTTAGACATACATTTGCAACACAAATGCTTAGTAATGGTGCAGATGTTAGAGTTGTTCAGGAAATGCTGGGGCATTCAAATATTTCTACAACTCAAAGGTATACTCATATTACTACAGAGAAATTAATTGAAATATATAATAAAGCTCATCCGCATGGATAAAATTTGATTCTGTTTTGCTAAAAACTTGTCATTTTTGTATGATTTTTATTATATTTATATTAAGAAATAAATTGATTTGAATATGGAGAAAATATATGGCAACACCAAAAATCAGAAGTACAACCATTCTTGCTGTTCGTCGTAATGGTCAGGTTGCAATGGCTGGCGATGGTCAATGTACTTTAGGGGATACTGTTTGTAAAGGTAATTCAAGAAAAGTTCGTAAGATTTATGATGGTAAAATTTTAACAGGTTTTGCTGGTTCTGTAGCAGATGCTTTTACTTTATTAGATAGATTTGAAGAAAAGATTAAAACATATAATGGTGATTTAATGCGTTCTGCAGTTGAATTAGCAAAAGCATGGAGAACAGATAGAAGTTTACAAAAACTTGAAGCAATGCTTTTAGTTGCTGATAAAGATCATATTTTATTAATCAGTGGTGATGGAAATGTAATTGAACCTGAAAAAGAAGCAATTGCAATTGGTTCTGGTGGAAATTTTGCATACTCTGCAGCCCTCGCTTATCTTGATTCTTCTGATTTGTCTGCAAAAGAAATTGTAGAAAGATCATTGCATATTGCAGGAAGTATTTGTATTTATACAAATGAAAATATTACAGTAGAAACTTTAGAATAGAAAATGGAATTTTTTATGGAAAATAACGAATTAACTCCTAAACAGATTGTAGAAAAACTTGATTCATATATTATTGGTCAAAAAGAAGCAAAAAAAGCTGTAGCAGTAGCTTTAAGAAATCGTTTCCGTCGCTTAAGACTTTCGGAAGATATTCGTGATGAAGTTGCTCCTAAGAATATTTTAATGATTGGTCCAACTGGTAGTGGAAAGACTGAAATTGCTCGTCGTTTAGCTAAATTGTGCGGTGCTCCATTCTTAAAAGTTGAGGCTACTAAATATACAGAAGTTGGATATGTTGGTCGTGATGTTGAATCAATGATTCGTGATTTAATGGCAGTCGGTTACAACGATGTAAAAGCTGAAATGGAAGATAAATTACGGGAAAAATCTGTTTCAGTAGTTGAAGAAAAATTACTGGATTTATTGATTCCTGGTTCTGGAAATAAAAAGAAAACTGAATCAAAACCTGCACCAGCTGGATTCTTAACACAGAATAGTGACAATGAAATTACATTTGATTTAAATGCTCTTAATCAGGCTGCAGCTGACCAGCAGAAAAAAGATGAAGAAAACGCAGAGGCTGAAAGAGAAAATCATACTAGAGAAAAATTCCGACAAATGCTTAGAGATGGTATGCTTGAAGATCGTGAAGTTGAAATGGTTGTTCATCGATCCACTGGAATGCCAAGTATGGAAATCATTGCTGGTGGTTCAATAGATGATCTTCAGAATAGTATGCAGGGAATTGTTAATATGATTAATGGTGGTGGACGTGGTGGTAAAAAACGTTCAGTTACTATAAAAGAAGCAAGGAAAATTCTTACAGAAGAAACTCTTGATAGCATGGTTGATCATGATAAAGTTGCTGATGAAGCAAAAAAACGTGTTGAACAGAGTGGAATTATTTTCATTGATGAAATAGATAAAATTGCAGTTCATGGTGAATCTCATGGTCAGGATGTTAGCCGTGAAGGTGTTCAGAGAGATATTCTTCCAATTGTAGAAGGTAGTAATGTAAATACAAAATGGGGTGTTGTTGATACAACTCATATTTTATTTATTGCTGCCGGAGCTTTCTCTGTTGCTGCTCCAAGTGATTTAATTCCAGAACTTCAGGGGCGTTTCCCTCTTCGTGTTGAACTTGATTCTTTACATAAAGAAGATTTTATGAAAATTCTTAAGGAACCTAAAAACAGTCTTATTATGCAATATTCATCATTGTTATCAACAGAAGGTGTAACTCTTGATTTTACAGAAGAAGCAATTGAACGAATGAGTTTTATTGCAGAAGAAGTAAATTCTAAAAATGAAAATATTGGAGCCAGAAGACTTCATACAATCATGGAAAAAGTTCTATCTGATATAAGTTTTGATGCAGATGAACATAAAGGCGAAACAATAAAGATAGATGCTGCTTATGTTGATTCAAAATTAGGCAATGTAGTAGAAAGCCAGGATCTAAGTCGATATATACTCTAATCCGAAGCCGACAGGCTTCAACCAATAAGCAGGGGTAGCGGGGCGGCGCTGAGCCCCGCTAAAATGTCGGAGACATTTACTCTAATCCGAAGCCGACAGGCTTCAACCAATAAGCAGGGGTAGCGGGGCGGCGCTGAGCCCCGCTAAAATGTCGGAGACATTTACTCTAATCCGAAGCCGACAGGCTTCAACCAATTTTTTACAAAGGAAACTTGATTTTTTTAGGTTTCCTTTTTTTTTACTAAACTAAATTTTTATATAACCGAAAATCAAATTAGGTGTAAACAAAAAATTCAGTGAGGTAGAAAATGAATTCTTTTACAAGATCAATTGATCTTCTGCAGAGAAGTATGGATGTTTCATCATTCAGATATCAGGTAACTGCAGATAATCTTGCAAATAGTGAAGTTCCAAATTTTAAACGTCAGGTAGTTTGTTTTGAATCAGAATTAAAAAAAGCATTTGATTCTGAAAAAAATTCAAAAAATTCTTTCAAACTTACTACAACAGATCCTCGTCATATTCAGATAAATGAACCTATGGATTACAGAGATGTTCAGCCTCGTCGAGTAACTGATTTTCAGTCTACAGCTAAATCAAATGGTAATAACGTTGATGCAGAAACAGAAGCAAACAATGTATTACAGATTCAGATGCAGTATAAATTATTAACTCAACTTACAAGTTTTGAGTTTGATCAGATAAATACTGCAATGAAAAAATAGAATAATAATTTGATATAACTTTGAAAGGTTATACGTTCAGCTAAGGGCTCGTAACATTTAAGGCCTTAATATGAATGTTTATCACTTTTTGTATCTGGAGGATAAAACTACTATGGGAATGTTTACTAGTATTAATATTGCTGCAACTGGAATGTCTGCAGAACGTTTAAGAAGTGACGTAATTTCTGATAATATTGCAAATGCATCTACAACACGAACTCAGGAAGGGGGAGCATTTAAAAAATCTACTGTAATTATGCGTCCTGTTGCTGATTCAAAACCTCAATGGAATTATCCTTTTAGTTCCGATATTATGGATAGAGGTCCTGGAAAAGGTGTAAAAGTAATTGAAATTGTAAAAGATACAACTCAGGGACGTCTTGTTTATGATCCTGATCATCCTGATGCTATAAAATCAGGTCCTAATAAAGGTTATGTAGAATATCCAAATGTTAATATTGTAAATGAAATGGTTGATTTAATTTCTGCTTCCCGTGCATATGAAGCAAATGCAACTGTTATTGATGGAGCAAAAGATATGTTTTCTGCCGCTCTTGATATAGGCCGTTAGTACTTGACAGTATAACTATGACGGTTTGAACTGACACCAAAAAGTTGGACAAATTTATTATAAAAAATGAATTATCCAGT
>JAKSTJ010000049.1 GCA_024402635.1 Treponema sp.
TTGCAATATCAGAAAGTTCTTCTGCTGATGGTTCAATGTTGATTGCACAGTCACCAAATACTGCAACACCTTCTGGAACATATTTGTTTCCACATTCAGGAGCTACCATGATGAAACATGATGAAACTGTTTTGAATCCTGGAGCTGTTTTAATTACCTGTAAACCTGGGCGGAGTGTATTTGCTGTTGAATGGCATGCACCTGAAACAAAACCGTCTGCATCTCCAGCTTTAAGAATAAGAGCACCATACATTGTATGATCTTTTAAGATTGCTGCTTTTGCTGCGGCTACATCTGCATATTCTGGCTGATTAGTTTTTTTATTAATTTTACCTTCGCGAGCTTTGTATAAAAGTTCTGCATATTTATCTGCATTTGGATCTTTTGCAGGATCAATAACTGTTACTCCAGAAAGATCAGCGTTTGATCCGCTTGCTTTAATATCGTCGTCAGAACCAATCAAAATGATTTTGGCGATTCCGTCTTTTACAATTTTTGATGCAGCTTCTACAACACGTTTATCTTCACCTTCGCAAAGTACGATTGTTTTGTTTGCTGCTTTTGCTTTGTTTAATAATTCATCAACAAATGCCATCTGTGTCCTCTGATTAATATAGTATTTTTTTATTATAACGCATGGGATAAAAAGATTAAAGAACAAAGGGAAAAATGGGGGACAGACCCTTATGTTATGAAAAGAATGGGGGACAGACCCTTGGTTCTGGATACAAATGGGGGACAGACCTCTTTGTTTTTTTAAAATAGTTTTTTTATTTGAAG
This sequence comes from Treponema sp., assembly GCA_024402635.1. GTDB lineage: Bacteria > Spirochaetota > Spirochaetia > Treponematales > Treponemataceae > Treponema_D. The sequence continues at coordinate 781 of JAKSTJ010000049.1, forward strand.
AAGTATGAGATAATGAAACCTGCATATCAATGAAAATTTAGAGTGGTAGTATGAAATCTTTAAAATTCAGATTTATTTTAAGCCTTTCTCTATTTATTGTTGCATCATTATCATTAGTAGCTGTTATTTCTTCAATCGGTGTTTACAATGTCGGTAAACAATTTGCCCAGCAAAGAGGTATTCCTGTTGTTAATTATGTAGACGAAATAATTGACGGGGATGAATTTGCAGAATTTGTTTCAGATCCAACAGAAGTTGATCCTTATTACGACGATACCCGATTGACTTTGTTATATTTGAACAGAAGTGTTGGAGCCTCTTATTTATATACAATGACTAAAAGTATAAACGAAGAAGGTGAAGAAGCATACTTTTATATTATTGACGGAAGTTGCCCTCGGGAAGAAGATGGTTTTTCACCTTTGATGGAGGAAGAAGATATTTCTGGATGGGGACCTGCAATTTTACAGACGTTTGAAGATGGTGAAATCCATTGCAGTAATCCAATTAATCAGAAAGACTGGGGATGGGTTGTAAGTACTTATAAAGGAATTAAAGATTCATCTGGAAAAGTTGTTGGTATTATTGCCTGTGATTTTGATGTTGCATTCGTAATGTCTATTGTAAAACAGCAGGTTATTGTAATTGTAATCTTAAGTATTGTTTCCCTGATTTGTGGATTTGTAATTATTATGATGTTAACCAGAAATATTTTCGGGTCTATGAAAAGGGTTGAAGACGCTATGAAAGGAATTGCCAGTGGTGCTGCTGATTTATCTGCCAGAATTCCTGTAAAAGGTGATAATGAACTTTCCCGTCTTGCAAATAATTGTAATGCTGTAATTGCAAAAATTGATGAACTTGTAAAAGAATTAAAAGATGAAACAATTATTCTTTCGGAAGAAGGAAATGATCTTTACGAAAGTATGCAAAAACATCTTGTTAATATTAAAAATTCAGCTTCAAATATTCAGGAAATTGACCAGCAGGTTGCAGATCAGAAAAATCAGATTGAACAGGTTAACACTGGTATTGTAAATGTTGAACATGAAATTGTTAATCTTGATCAGTGTGTAATACAGCAGGTTAATGCAGTTCAGAATTCAACTTCTGCAATTGAAGAAATTTCATCTAATATTAATTCAGTAAATTCAAGTATTCAGATTATTCTCGATGAATATAGAACATTGGTGGACAGTTCATCAGAAGGTTCAAAACTTCAATATGAAGTAAAGAACCAGATTCAGAGTATTGTTGAACAGTCGGAAAATCTTACAATGGCAAACCAGGCTATTTCTGATATTGCAGAACAGACTAACTTGCTTGCAATGAATGCCGCAATTGAAGCTGCTCATGCCGGTGACGCTGGAAAAGGTTTCGCTGTTGTTGCTGATGAAATTCGTTCGTTAGCTGAAACTTCTGCAGATCAGTCTGCTGCAATCGGTGAAGTATTGAATCAGGTAATTGCATCAATTAATGAGATTGTAGAATCTTCTTCAAAATCTGCAGAATCATTTGATGCAGTTGGTAGAAAAATCTCAGAATTAAGCAATTTGATGACAGAAGTTCGTTCCGGAATGGAAGAAGAAAGCCAGGGTGTAGGTCATATTCTTAGTACAATGCAGATGCTTGATTCAACTACAGAAGATATTAGAAATGCTTCTGGAACAATGAAAAATGAAAGTAAAGTTTTATTTGATAAAATCAGCAATTTAAAACTTATTTCTGATATAACTCGTGCAAAATCTGACAGTGTTTCAAAAGATGTTGGAGAAATGCAGGAAGCAGCAGAACTTGCAATGGATTCTTCTGTAAAAAGTAAGGAATCAGCAGATACTGTTGTTGAATTATTAAAAGGTTATAAAGTGTCAGAATAATTTTGAGGACTTATTTGTGAGGAAAATTTCAATATTATTACCAGTATTACTTTCTTTTGTATGTTTATTTGCTTATAGTGAAAATATTCCTGAAGATTATATTTATGTTACTGGTAATACTGTAAAGGGAAGTGAAATTAATAAACTCTGGAATGATAAAGATTATGCAGGATCTTTTGTTGAAGGTAGAAATATAACCATAAAAGATTTTTACATTTGTAATCATGAAGTAACCCAGCAGGAGTATGGTGAAATAACAGGAGATTATTTTAGAAACCCATTTAATAAAGGTGATAAAGTTGGAAATGATTATCCTGTTTTTTACATTAACTGGTATGAAGCTATTGCATATTGTAATTTGCTTTCAATAAAGGAAGGTCTTACTCCCTGTTACATAAAAGAAGGAAGTAGAAATCCTGAAGAGTGGGGTGAATTACCAACTTTCTGGGGGGATGATGGATCCTGGGGTGATATTAAATGGGATAAAACAGCTAATGGATATCGCCTGCCAACAGAAGCAGAATGGGAATATGCTGCAAGAGGTGGTTATGATGCTTATGGCACTAATCAATGGTTTTATGCATATTCCGGGGCTGACAGTTATGAGAATGATCCTCCAGAATCTGATGCTGAATTAGATAAAACAGGCTGGTATGCATTTAATACAAAAACAGGTATTACTGAATCAAAAGAAATTGATAAAGATGAAGATGGATACGGAATCCAGAAAATTAAATCAAAGCAACCTAATTCTCTAGGGCTTTATGATATGAGTGGAAATGTATGGGAATGGTGCTGGGATTGTTATGGGGTTCTGAAATCTGATACTCCTGATATTGGAGTTTCAGGTTCTTCCTATGATCAGCACTCCGAACGAGGTGGCAGTTTCTTTAATCCTGCTAAACGATGTTCGGTAACAGCACGGTCATATGCGTTTTCTAGAGATAGTTATAATAATTTAGGTTTTAGACTTGTTAGAAATGCATGGTAACAACTTCCATAACCGGCTTTCTTTTGGTATACTTATAGAAATTCTATAAGAGGTTTTTCAAATGTTAACTGGTCGTCACTTAATTCAACCTGATGATTTATCTGTTTCAGAAATCGAAGAAATTTGTTCTTTAGCAGAACAGATTATTGTTGATCCAAATTCATTTCAAGATGTGTGTCGCGGGAAAATTCTTGCGACACTTTTTTTTGAGCCAAGTACAAGAACCCGACTTTCTTTTGAAGCAGCAATGCTTAGATTAGGCGGATCTGTAGAAGGATTTTCTGATGCGGATAATACATCAACTTCAAAAGGTGAAACTTTAGCCGATACAATTCGTGTAGTTTCAAGTTATGCAGATGTTATTGCAATGCGTACTCCAAAAGAAGGTGCTGCACTTCTGGCAAGTAAATATTCAGCTTGTCCTATTATTAATGCAGGTGATGGTGGACACTATCATCCAACACAGACATTAACTGATCTTGTAACAATCAGACAGCTTTTAGGCGGATTAGAAAATCATACAGTTGGATTTTGTGGAGATTTAAAATTCGGTCGAACAGTTCATTCTCTTGCCGAAGCTTTACGTCACTTTAAGGGAAATAAATTTATTTTTATCAGTCCTAAAGAACTTAGTGTTCCTGATTATCTTATTACAAATGTTCTTGAGCCAGCTGGAGTAAAATACGAAATTGTTGAAAGTCTTGATGCAGTAATTGATCAGCTTGATATTTTGTATATGACTCGTGTTCAGAAGGAACGTTTCTTTAATGAACAGGATTATATTCGCTTAAAGGACAGTTATATTCTTGATAAAACAAAAATGTCTATGGCAAGAAAAAATATGATAGTTCTTCATCCTCTTCCTAGAGTTAATGAAATTACATATGATGTTGATGAAGATCCAAGAGCAGCATATTTTAAACAGGTAAAATATGGTATGTATGCCAGAATGGCGCTGATTGCAAAATTGACAGGTTCAATTTAATTTCCGGAGATAAAAATGTTGAATGTAAATACTATAAAAAACGGTCTTGTAATTGATCATATTGGTGCCGGTTCAGGATGGAAAATTTATCAGTGGCTTGGATTAGATAAAGCTCCTTTCACATCTTGTTTAATTCAGAATGTTCCATCTGAAAAATCAGGAAAAAAAGATATTATAAAGATTGATAATATTATTAACATTGATTATTCAGTTCTTGGCTTTATAGATCCAAACATCTGTGTAAATGTTATTGAAAATGAAAAAATTGTCAGAAAAATTACAATGGAACTTCCTGGAAGAGTAAAAGGTGTTTTCAACTGTAAAAATCCTAGATGTATTACACAGACTGAACAGTATGCAAATCCTGCTTTTATTCTTGTAAATAGACAGAAAGGACTTTATAAGTGTGAATATTGTGACACTCTTTATGTAGCAGGTTCCAATTCAGCAAATAACTAATTCTCAGAGGAAATATGACAAAAGCAACACTGATTTATAATGTTCAGCTTCTTGATGAAAGTATGGATGTTGCAGGAGCTGTTTTAATAGTTGATAAAAAAATTCGCTCTGTTTTTCAGGGCTATTTTACAAAAGCAGAAACAGTTACTGATTTTGCAAAAGCAATTCTTGGGGAAGATGGGTACGGTCAGGATTATAAAATAGATTTGTATGATGGCCGTGGAATGACTTTAACTCCTGCATTTATTGATATGCACGTTCATATGCGATATCCAGGACAAAGTGCAAAAGAAGATCTTGATTCTGGATTACATGCCGCTGCTGCAGGTGGTTATGGAACTGTTGTTGCAATGCCAAATACAAATCCTGTTGTGTCATCTTACGAAATGGCACTTCAGATTGAAAAAGAAGCCGCTGAAATTGGACTGACAAATCTTTTTCAGACTGTGAGTATTACAAAAGATTTTGATGGCGAAACTCTTAGTCATTTAAATGGAATTGATAGAAAATATATTCCTGTAATTACGGAAGATGGTCGGGATGTTCTTTCATCTGCAGTTATGCTGGAGGGAATGTCCATTGCTGCTGAAAAAGGAATCATTGTAAGTTGTCATAGTGAAGATCCTACGCTTGCTGTTGCAGCAAAACCTCATAGACAGGAAGCCTTAAAAGTTATGAAAGCTGTTGGATTATCTGCCTGGGGAACAAATTCTTCTGATTCTGACGAAATGGAAGAAATTGACGAAAATGCAATTAATAAAATTGATCTGGAACTTACAAAAGCAAATGATATTCTTGTGCTTGCAGAGGATACTGCAACAGTCAGAAATATTATGCTGGCAAAAGAAGCCGGATGTCATGTTCATATTGCTCATTGTAGTACAGCAACTTCCATGAATGCAGTTAGAATGGCCAAAAATGAACTTTATGATGAAGCCTTGGATTATGCTGCAGATGAAGCTGATGCTGCTTATCAGGCTTTTGAAGATAAAACAGATTTTGTACCAACCCGTCGTCATGGAAATGGATTTAAAGTTACATGTGAAGTTACTCCTCATCATTTAGCATTGTGCGGAACAGAAGAGCCTTTTATCAGAGCTTTGGTAAATCCCCCTTTGAGAAGTGAAGATGACAGAGTTGCATTAATAGAAGCATTAAGAGATGGTACAGCTGATGTTATTTCAACAGATCATGCACCTCATACTTTAGAAGACAAAGCTTCTGGAAGTCCTGGATTTACAGGATTAGAAACCGCTTATGGAATTTGTAATACAGTTCTTGTAAAAGATAATCAGTTTAGTCCAAGAAGATTAAGTCAGTTAATGTCAGGAACTCCTGCAAGACTTTTAGGATTAAAAAAAGGTTTGCTTAAAACAGGTTATGATGCCGATTTAACCTTAGTTAATTCAGAAGAAGATTGGATTGTAGATTCCAGAATGTTTTGCAGTAAAGGAAAAGCTACTCCTTTTGAAGGAATGAAACTTACTGGAAAAGTTCATGCATTGTTTATAGATGGCAGAAAAGTTTTTGACAGATAAATGATGATTTTTTATTCATTATAAAAGAATGATGGGGACAGACCTTCGGTTAAAAAGGAGGTCTGTCCCCATTTTTTTATATCTTTTTTATTTTATTTCCAGGTTTTGAATAACACTTTCTTTAAAAGCCTTTATTTCATCATTCTTATTTTGATTTAATAATTCAAATCCTAATTCATAAATAATATCTGGATTATCATTTTCATTTGGAAGAATAATTGAATTTAAGAAAGTAAATTTTTCGAAATTGTAAGATTCTTCATTGTAAGGAAAACTTTTGTTTTTTATTTGAGACCATTGTTCCTGAATATTTTTATTGGCAGCTGGTATTGGTTTTAAAATCTTAGTGATACCCAAATATTTATAATCATCATCTTTTTGACTTGAATAAATTAGAAAACCTCTGTTTTCAAGAATAGTTTTTCCATTCTTTCTGGTATATCCAGTTCTAACATGAAAACGATTGTTTTTGGACAGAGTAAAAAAATCATCACTAAGGGTAATTTTTATATTATCCATGGAAATTTCTTGTTGTTGATCTGTAATGTTTAAGGAAACACCTTTTTCAAAATCGCTTAAAGGTATAATTCCTGAAGAGCCACAATCAATATAATTTTCCCATTCATTAATATGTCCAAAATAACTGTTGTATGTATGATCTGCAACAAAACTCATATCAAGATAATGACTTGCAGTTATGGAACTTCTGGAGTCCATTTTAAATAGAACATACATTCCTGATGGAAGAGGGAGTGCATAGGTAATAATCATTGAATCTGCAAAATCTACCGGATAATAGTTCACAAACCAGGTTCTTCCAAAATAATCAGTGTATGTATCAGATGAAGAAGGTTTGCCAAAGGATTTGATTGTAATTTCTGAGTTACCTATTGTTCGTTTAAGATTTAGAACCTTTGTTATATAGTCCATATAAATTTGTGGAGTTGTAACAAGTTTTTCTTCAGATATTGAATCCGGTTTAGTAATTGTAAAAGCCTGATAGTTCAGTAAATTAAGATATTCTATTGAACCGTTGTTTTCCAACTGATAAGTTTTTGAAGTTCCAGAACCGATTTCCCAATTCCCTTGATTTGATAAATAAAGAGTCATAGGAGTGTCAGAGAAGAAAGAGTTAAAAGAAATAGATGGAAATTCTTTTGAGTTACCAAAACCATTGGGAGAATCAGGAGAATATTCAGACTTCATTTTATTAAAGACCGTTTCGATTTGTTTTTTATAAATATCTGTAAGTTCAGTATGCAAATCAGTATAAGTTGCAGGCAGCTTAATAGAATAATCAAACTGATGATATTCTTTTTTATTTAAAATATTTGGAAGCCGATAATAGAATCTGAAATCTATATAACCAGGAGAATTTTTACCAGTTTCAATTTCTTTTATTGGCAGGGCATAATTCATAGTTTCATTATTTTTTGTGATAATACCAATAACAGCACCATCTGCATTTAATAGAGGACTGCCAGAATTTATAGAATTAGCAGAAGTTGAAAATTTAATCCAGTTCCAATCTCCATTGAAATCTTCTGGAGTCTGGTCGGAAATCATCCCATCATGAATCACAATTCCTTTTCCTTGTTCCTGTCCAACAGAAAAAATGGAATCATTAAGTTCAAATGAATCAGAAGAAGAAAGACCGGAATCATTTTGAGAAACAAAATCTGGAACAGTAAAGCTTATGAAATCCCGTGTATTAGAAAGGGCTGTTATTTTATCAACAGAATAAGTTTTTCCTTTTGAATCACGAATGTAATAGTTTTTATAAACCGTATCACCGTATAGGGTAAAATTATGGGCTGCAGACCAGAAAGATCCGTCATTGAGCAAAAAAGCAGTTCCTATAGAAGTGAATGTGTCAGTTCGTGATGAAGTGGAGAGAGTTTTTTCATAGGTTATATTTTTATCTTCGATTTTGTTTGTTACAAGTTCAAATACAGAGTTTTTTATTTTGGATTGGATTTCAGGGGAGATGGAGGTCTGTCCCCAAAGTGGTGAAACTAATATCCACAATAGTATTAAGGAATTCCTGATTTTTTGCATATGGAAATTATATAATGAAAGTAATTTTTTTGCAAAAAGGGGACAGACCTTGATTTTTAAGAAAACTGGGGGACAGACCTTAAGTTTATTTTTTTACGGTGGATTTTTTTTCTTTTACAGATTATAGTCATGAATATGAGTAAAAAGATTTTCATTTTAGATTCCACATTGAGAGATGGTGCTCAAGGCGAAGGTATCAGTTATTCAGTTCAAGATAAAGTTCATATCTGTAAAGCTTTGGACGAATTAGGTATTGCTTATATTGAAGCAGGAAATCCTGGCAGTAACCCAAAAGATATGGAATTTTTTCAGGAAATGAAGAAGAATCCTCTGAAAAATGCAAAATTATGTGCATTTGGTTCAACTAGAAGAAAAGATATAAAGTGTTCTGAAGATGGTAATTTACAAAGTCTTTTAGCAGCAGATACTGAATATGTTGTTATTTTCGGAAAATCCTGGACATTTCAAGTAACAGATATCTTAAAAACAAGTTTAGATGAAAATCTTAAAATGATAAAAGAAACTTGTGAATATTTAAAATCTAATGGCCGTCATATAATTTATGATGCGGAACATTTTTTTACTGCTTATGCAGATAGTCGTGAATATGCATTTAAAACTCTACATGCAGCAATTGATGGTGGCGCAGAAGTTTTGTGTTTATGTGAAACAAAGGGCGGCTTTATGATTGATGAATGTCGTAATGCTGTAAAAGATGTTGTTGAGACTTTTGGAAAATCAGCACAAATTGGAATTCATACACATAATGATAGTGGACTTGCCGTAGCAAATTCTCTTATTGCTGTAGAAGAAGGTGCAGTGCACGTTCAGGGTGTTTTACTTGGCTTTGGAGAACGAACTGGAAATGCAAATCTGTCTACAATCATTCCAAATCTTCAGTTAAAAATGAATTATGAATGTATACCTCCTGAAAATGTAAAGAATATAACTTCGATTTGTCGTAGAGTTGCTGAATTTACAAATATCAGTTTGGATTCTCAGTTGCCATATGTTGGAAGTTCGGCTTTTGCTCATAAAGCAGGAATGCATATTGATGCAGTTTTAAAAAATCCATTCGCATATGAACATATAAATCCTGAATTTGTTGGAAATAATCGTGTATTTTTAATGAGTGAAGTTGCAGGACGAAGTACAATTATGGAAAAAATTGAAAAGTTTGCTCCAAATATAAAACGTTCTGATGATATTGTAAAAGAAATAATTGATAGAATGAAACAATTGGAATTTCAAGGTTACCAGTTTGAAGGTGCTGATGGAAGTTTTGAATTAATGGTTAGAAAAATTCTTGGACAGTATCAGCCATTTTTCAAACTTCATTACTATCAGACAAACGGTTCTTTTCCTCGGCCCGAAGAAGGTGTTTGTTCCTGTGCTCAAATAAAAGTTGAAGTTGATGGACAGATAGAAATTACAGCAGGAGAGGGGGACGGACCTGTTAATGCACTGGATATTGCTTTAAGAAAAGCTCTTGAAAGATTCTATCCTGCAGTAAGTAAGATTCGTCTTGTGGATTTTAAAGTTAGAGTTTTGGATGGAAAATCAGCTACAGCTTCGAAGGTTCGTGTTATTATAGAAAGTACAGATGGTGAAGCATCTTGGACAACAATTGGGGTTTCTGGAGATATGATTGAAGCCAGCTGGATTGCATTGTCAGATTCATTTGAATATAAATTAATTAGAGATATTGAAAAACGTTATAAAAGACTTTATTAAACAGCGAGTTTTTAATGCACACTATTGGAGTTTTAGTTCATAGCTTAACAGTTGAATATACAACAGATATTCTTTCTGGAATTGTAGATTATTTTAATGAAAGAGATGTTCGTGTTGTTATTGGGCAAATAAAAAATCCTCATTGCTCAATGGGAATGTTTGAGTATCAGAATTGGAGTGGTACAGAGTTTTTCTTTTCCGAACAGGTTGAAGGAATTATTGTTATTTCCGGTGATTTTACTTCTCATATGAAGATTGAGGATTTTGGATATTATCTTAACGTCTTCAGTTTAGGTCAGCCTGTCGTTTCAATAGGAGCAGAAGTTGATATTTCCAATTGTTACAACATTAAAATAAATTGTGAACAATCCTATGATACAATTATTAAACACTTAAAGAAACAACATAAATGCCAGCATATTGCTTTTTATTCAGCATTAAAGATTAATTCAACAGAAGCAAAAGAACGATATGAAGCTTTTATAAAAGCAATGGATAAAAATCATATGTATTATGATGAGTCTTATTTTATTTCAGGAAATTTTTCTGAAGAAGTTGCATATGAAACGATGAAAAATAAGTATAAATCAGCAGATGAATTTCCTTTTGATGCAATAGTTGCTTCAAATGATTTAATTGCTATTGGTTGTATTTCAGCACTTCAGGAAATAGGATTAAGAATTCCAGAAGATGTAAAAGTAGTTGGTTTTGATGATACCTCAAAATCTTTTTTACATAATCCAAGAATTTCAACAATAAATCAGAATCTTTTTGAACAGGGAAGAACAGCTGCTCAACTTATTTTAAAAAAAATAAAAACTCCTGGGAAACATGTTCAGAAGCAAACTTTTCTTGATACATCTCCATTGTATAGACAATCTTGTGGATGTATTCCTATGGATAATTCTGATACAATTTTTATGGATTCTAAATCAAGAATTAGACATTCAAAAACTGATCAGGAAAGACACATAAGAACAAATAACAGATATTACAATATTCTTTCTGAAATTGATATTTTTAATACAATCTTTGATATGGTTCATTCAACCAATACATTGGAAGTTTTCTCGTATACCTTAAAATACATCATGAAGGCAACACAAATAAGGTCTATGTTCATTAGTTTTTATGATACTCCGATAACCTTAAAAAGGCCTGATGTTTTTGTAATGCCTGATAAAATGAAATCTGTAATATATGTAAATCAGGATGAAGATTTTAGAATTTATGACAGGAATTATGAGTTCAATCCAAAACAATGCTTGATTCCTGAAAAATATATGGATAGTAAATCGGGGACATATCTCTATCATACTATTTTTTCCGGTGAAAAGAATTACGGTTATCTTGTTTGTCGTATTGATAATGATCATTTTGCAATTGATTGTATTTTTATGAAGATTATTATCAATGCTATTACGCAGGCATTTGAGTATTCATCATCAGTAAACGAGAATAAAAAACTTTCTCTTGAAAATGAACAACTTCAGCAGAATAATTCCAGTCTTACTATTCAAACAAAAACAGATGAATTGACCAAACTTTTGAATCGACGTGGATTTTACGAATTTGGCCAGAGAACGATTGATATGGCAATTGAAATGAATTCCACTGGAATGGTTTTCTTTGCAGATTTGGATGGATTAAAAATTATTAATGACACTTATGGACATAAAATGGGAGATGTTGCAATAAAAAGTATTGCTCAGGTGTTGTCAAAGTCTTTGAGATCAAATGATATTTGCGCAAGATTAAGCGGTGATGAATTTGGTGCAATTGCGGTTGGAATGACTCATGAACATGTAGAAGAATTTAGGAAGAAAATAAAAAATTTGTGTCATGAAATATCTGTGGAGAAAAATTTTCCTTTTGAATTATCCTGTAGTTTTGGAGAGACAGAGTTTAATCAACAACATCATTCCTTGAAAGAGTTACTTGCTACTGCGGATGAGAGACTTTATATAGAAAAACGACAGAAGAAAATGAAGGTGTAGAAATGGGGGACAGACCTCTTTTTAACGTTATTTGTACCACTTTATTAATTGAAAAGTCTCCTCAAGCTTTGCCTTTAGGTGCAGCATGTATTGCTTCTGCTATAAAGAATGATTTGTTGACGAAAGATTTGTGTTCTGTTTATCTTGACGTTTATACTTTAGAAGATTATGAACTAAATAGAATTGATCTTTCCATAGAAAGAAAGGCTCAAATTATTGTTGATAAGATTTTATTGAGAAAGCCTGAAATCGTAGCTTTTTCAGTTTTTGTATGGAATCGGGAGATTTTGGAAATAGTGGGGACAGACCTTCAGAAGAAAGGTGTTGTAACTATTGCGGGTGGTCCTGAAATTACAGCTTCTCCCAAAATGTGTTCAGGTTTTGATTTTTTAGTTTGTGGGGAAGGGGAGAGGTCTGTCCCCAAGTTAATTAATTCAATTTTAAATAAAACTATAAAAATCCATTCTGGAGAATCAACTATTATTTCTCCTGATGTTTGTGAGGATTTGTCTATTTCCCCTTATTTAGATGGTACATTAAATCCTTCTGATTATGGAGGCGTTTTATGGGAATTGGCAAGAGGATGTCCTTTTAAATGTTCATATTGTTATGAATCGAAAGGATCGAAAAATGTTCGCTTGTTTCCAATGGATAGAATAGAAAAAGAACTAGATTTATTTAAAAAACTCAATATTCCTCAGGTTTTTGTTTTGGATCCAACTTATAATGCTAATAAAAAGAGAGCTATGGAATTATTATCATTAATTTCGAAAAAAACACCATCAACTTTTTATTATTTCGAAGTACGTGCTGAATTTATTGATAGAGATTTAGCTAAGGCTTTTACAAGAATTCCGTGTGCATTACAAATTGGTCTTCAAAGTGCAAATGTTGAGGTTCTTAAACTTGTAAATCGAAATCTCAATAAACAACTGTTTACACGAAATATTGGATATTTAAATGAATTTGGTGTTGTTTTTGGATTAGATTTGATTTACGGACTACCGGGAGAAACTTTTGAGAGTTTCAAAAACGGGATTGATTATGCCATCAGTTTATATCCCAATAATTTGGAAATATTTCGTTTATCGGTATTGCCGGGGACAGACCTCTTTGATAAGGCTCAAGATTTGAAATTAACATATCAGCAAACTCCTCCGTATAATATTATAAAGACGAATCTATTTTCGGAGGACGATTTGAAAAAAGCTTCCGAATTAGCTGATTCATGTAGTATTTTTTATAATCAGGGGAGGTCTGTCCCTTGGTTTAATTCTCTTTGTAGATCATTGCATCTTAAACCATCATTGTTTTTTAAGAAATTCTCTGAATATCTTAATGAACATAAGCTTTCCAGAAAAGAGTTGTGTAAAAAACTCCATAGAGAAATAGAAGTTATTCAAATTGATTTTGTCAAAAGCCTTCTTTTGAGAAATAATCGAACTGATTTGGAAACTCTTATTGTTGATTTGATAAAATTCAATGGAGCTTTATCAAGAACTCAAGATACAGGAAAGGAAGAAATAGTAAAACTTAATTATGATTCTGAATATTTGGCTTCACAATATGCAACTGATTTAAATTATTTTGTCAAAAACATAAAACGGCATAATTGTACTATCAAAACATTTAAGAGAAACGGTTATTCAGATTGGCGATAAATTATTTAAGTCTATATAGTAGCCCTCTTGGAACTCCTGTTAATCTTGATATTTGATTAACAGGTAATCCTGTGTTTAAGACTGTTTTTAAATACGCATTTTTTCTTTCAAAATCAAGTTTACAGACACTTAACAAATTATCGATATTCAATAGTTGTTTGATGAATAAAATGACCAAATCATCATTATGTAAGATAGGATTGTAATGGTCATCTTGATGGATTTTCTTCCATCCAGTTTTAAAAAATTCTTTTAATTTCTTTTTAGAACCTGCAATATCTAATAATAATTTGCTATATACAAAATCTTGATTTGAATTTTTATCAAAATAATATCGAAAACTGCTCCATTTATATTTATTATGTCTGCAGTATCCTGCTTGCTCAGGATTATTTATGATATACGCAGCTATATCCATAAATTGTTGTTCGTCAAAAATCGGGATACTTATGTATCTTCCCTGAAAAAGATGCCCTGTTCGTTTATATTTTTTATTAAAATATGGTACATATGAACATGCTAGTTTCTTAACTAATTTTGCCATTGATTTAGTAGCATTGCTGATTTCCAGATGAATATGATTATTCATTAATGTATAGGTATGAAGAGTTATTTTTAATTCTTTTACATACTTTTCCAGTTTGCTGATAAAGTAATTTCTATCGTCATCATCATAGAATAATTCTTGTTGATTATTTCCTCTCATGATTACATGATAAAAACCTATTTCAGTTAATTTTCTAGCTTTTCTTGCCATGTGAAACTCCTTATATATAATATTGTTTTAGTTTTCGATTTCGGACCATTTTTTTGAAAAAAAAGAGGTCTGTCCCCCAATTTCTTTTGACAATCTTTCTTTCCGATATTATCTTTAATTTATCCCCATTGATTAGAGAGGTTTATATGAAAATTAAAAATCTGATTTTAGGTTCAATTTTATTTATTGCAGGGCTTTTTATGGCAATTCTTCCAAAATTCTGTATGAAGATTATTGTTATAATAGTTGGTGCATATATGGTCTTTAGTGGATGTGTAAATTTAGCTGGACTAAAAAAATCTGAAAATAGTGAAAAATATCGAAAAACTGTTATTATCCGAAATCTGATTACTATTTTAATTGGTCTTTTGGCTATTATATGTCCGTTTGTTTTACTTAAAACATTTGCTGGTATATGGACTTTTGTTTCTTATTTGCTTGCAGTTTGTCTGGTTGGATTTTCAATTTCGGGATTCTTTTCTGCATCAATGCTTTCTAATGAAAAAAGTGATTTAAAGAAAAGAATAACATCTGAAAGTTTTATATCTCTTTTGATTGCAGTTTTGATGTTTATTATTCCAATTGAATCAATTATGACTACAGCCTTTATTGTGATTGGAATAGCAGTCATTATCATCGGATTGATTTTTATTACTATTGAAGTTTTAAGAATTTCAAAGGCAAAAAAAGCATCCGATGATGTTATTGAAGTAAAAGCTGAAGTATCTGATAAAGAATAATTTAATTAATCAAGAAATAAATAATCGGTGAAGTAAAGCTGTTCCAGTTTTCCTAAAGTCATCTGATTATTTATTTCTTCAAGAATTGATGATTTAATATCATCTTCAGAAGTCATAAGCAGGGTTTCTTTTGTTTTTGTGGAGAAATAACTTGTGATTATTCCAGTCAATAATCCACGTTTTTTAGATAATTCTTCAAAAAATTCTGTATTTGATTCAGGATATGAAAACCATGGTGAAAGGATTAATGTTGAACCGTGATCATCAGGATTTGTAGCATCAGCTGCTGTAACAATTCTCAGAGTTTCAATTCCTGTGTATGCGGCAATCTGTGTGTCTCGATTTTTATTCAGTGATTCGATTTCTGTAGGAGAAGGATCAACTGTTCTTAAATTTTTTCCAGGTCGGGCTTTCTTTGAAATAAGTCCAACTAAAGTTCCAATAATAATAATTCCTATAATGATTCCTATAATTATTAAGAGAATTTTATTTATCAGATTATTTATATCTTCTTTTCTATGTGCTGGTTTATAAAGTTTCATTTTCATTGTTAGTTTACCTCGTATTTTGAAGAAATGGCTGATAATCTTCCGCTTGTTCTTGCTGTAATATGAATTCCATCATCAAGCCATTCTTCTGTTTGAATACATCCTGTTTTTCTAAGCTCATTAACTAATAAGGTTTGAGATATTGGAAAAATGTAATTTTTAATTTCACCGTATAAAATCTCGAAAATTTTTGCTTTCAATTCATCAAAACCAATTTGTTCTCTTGCGCTTACACATAAAGCTTCTGGAAAACGTATTTTCAGCTTTGTCAGGGTTGAATTATCTTCTTCCGCTCTATCAACTTTATTCAAAAGAATCATTCTCTGGTTTGCAGTTGCTCCAATATCTTCTAAAACAGAACAAACTGTATCATATTGAAATTCTGAATTAGGATCTGAAGAATCCAGTACAATTATAAGTAAATCAGAACTTACTGCTTCTTCCAGTGTTGATTTAAAAGCATCAATTAAATGATGAGGAAGATTACTGATAAATCCAACTGTATCAGTTATTAAAGCGCCTGCACTATCATTTAAAGGTAATTTTCTTGTAAGAGGATCAAGTGTTGCAAATAATTTATTTTCAACAAAAGTTTCAGAACCAGTTAATGCATTTAAAAGACTCGATTTTCCTGCATTAGTATATCCAACAAGTGCACAAGTTGGACTTTTTTCTCGCTGTTTTCTTTGTGTCTGACGATTTAATTCAATTTCAGCTAATTCTTTTTTTGTTGCTGCGATTTTTTCTCGAACCTGTCGTTGATCCAATTCAAGTTGAGTTTCTCCTGAACCTTTTGCTCCAAAAGCTCCACCTCGCTGTCGTGAAAAATTATTATTCATGTGAGCTAAGCGGGGAAGTGAATACTGCAAGCGGGCAAGTTCAACCTGTAAAGTTGCTTCTTTTGTTTTAGCTCTTTGGGCAAATATTCTGATGATAACTTCCTGACGATCGAAACAGGATAAATGGGTCAATTCTTCCCAGTTTCTCTGTTTTCTTGGTTCAAGATTAAAATCAAAAATAATACAATCTACATCGATTTCATGAGCAAGGTCACAAATTTCCTGGGCTTTACCAGTTCCCATTCCATAAGCAGGATGCATTTCCAAACGATTCAATGTTAATCGCTGGATAATATCCATTCCTAGAGTATCAACTAAACCTTTTAGTTCCTGTAAGTCGTTGCCAGGTTCTCCAATCAGAAGTGCTCTTGGACGACGGTTCTGTTCTTCTTCAATATCAATCATCGACTAAATAATAGTGTAAGAAATATCAAATCGCAATAAAAAATGAAATGTTTTTGTGTGTTTTTTTACATTTAGTGTCGATAATCTAATGAAGAGGAAAATATCGGTATATGTCTTCAGGCCAGAAGGCAGCTATAAGTTTTCTGTCTGCATTGTTTCTTTTTGTAATATTTCTTGGATTTGCGAATCCTGGAATTATTGGAATCAAGAAAGACGGTTTAATGTCAAAAATAGAGACACGTTTTTATAAACAGTCTAAGATTCTTGAGAAACAACTTCAGTTAGATAAACTATCAGATGGCTGCAATAGTTACATTTCAAATATTCTCTCAAAAATTGAAACTGATGATGATGCTTTTATGAAAGATTCATCAGTAAAGACATATCTGTTTAAAACTCCTGACGTAAATGTTGAAAAAGCCCGTGAACTTGTAAAGCAACGCATGGAAAGAACATCTCGTCTTCAGGATGAACTTCCAGGTTTATTATATTTCAGGTTGATTGATAACAATAAAAGTAATAATTCAAATTCAAATGATAACAGAAGAGACATTCATTATAGTACTTTCAGTAATGATGAGTATTCTAGAAGTGGTGATTATAAAACATTTAAGAATTATGCAGATGTTGTAGCTGATGAGAATGAACTTGATGCTGATATTATTGTTGTTAATGGGGACAGACCTCGAAATAAATTCTTGCTCGATCAGGAAAATAATAGATTCATTATTTCATTTCCATTTTATCGAACTGATTCAATTTGTGATGCTACATTAGTATGCTATTTTAATATTGCCGATTTAATTCAATATTTAATGGATGATAAAGGACTTCTCATAGGACAGTCTTTTGATCCTGTTACCGAAGCTCTTACACTATTTAAAGAAAATAAATTACCAAAATGTGGTTTCGTTGCAGGAATTCCTCATGATATGAATAATCGTGAAAAATCTTTGGCTGAATTTTATAACCCGGTTATACAGTCGTGGTCAAATAAATCCTCAGTCCAGCTGGAGAGAATTCTTTCCGGTGATGATTATTCATGGTTAATAATGACAAATACTTCAAATGAATATTTTAATATTTCTGCAATATATAAAAGTACTTTATTTGAATTACCTTTCGAAACTAAAATTCTTATTTATGTAGCAGCTTTTATTTCATTACTGTTAATTTGCTTTCTTATTTTTAGTATAAAAAGAGATTATGTAACAATAATCAGAAGCAGAATTAAACGAATTCAGTTGGAAATTATACGTGAATATTTAGAAAATCATGATAAAGTTGAGTGGAATTCAGTTTCTTTACAAATAGCAGCTAGAAAAGATGAACTTAATGAAGAAATTAAGAAAAGTCTTGGAATTGGAAAGAAAAATTCTAAGAAAGCTAAGAAATATACAGAGTTGACTGATACATTATTAGAAGCCAGTTGGGAAGAGATTCTTAACGTAATTGGCGGAAAAGTAGAAAAAAATAGTGATTTTCAGAATGGAGCGACAATTGAAGAGATTCGCAGGGTATTGGAAGAAGTTCTTCAGTCAGCTGAACTAAATGTAAATATTGCAAATGTAAAAAATACGAGGTCTGTCCCTCAAGTGTCTCAAAATATTCTTTCGGATGATGGAATTGAAGAAATTGAAGAGATTGATGACATAGATGAAGTTCAAGAAGTTGAGGAAATTGACGAAGTTGATGAAATTGATGAGATTGATGAAATAGAAGAAATAGAAGATGCAAATGATATAAATGAAGCTGAAGAGATTGAAGCCATAGATGATTTTGAATCGTTAGAAGATATTTCATCTGACGATTCTCTTGCTTATAATAAAGAATCTGAAGAAATAAAAGCAGAGGATCTGGAATCAAAAGAACCTCTGGAAATTGCTGATGAAATATTAGATGAAGATATTCCTCAAATTTCCGAAGAAAACACTCAAGACTTGATTATAGAAGATGAATTGGAGTCAAATCCTTCCGATGATGCGATAGAATTGTCACTAGAAGATGAGCCTCAGGCAGAAATTACGTCGGATGATTTAAAAGATTCAATTGAAGATGACAAAGAAAATGAAGAAATTGCTGGTGATATAGAATTAGTTCCTGAAAATTCTGAAGAAGATACTGTAAAAGAAACAATCTTACAAGAAGACTCTGAATTTAGGGAAAAAGTGGGGACAGACCTCAATTTAAATAATCCAACCGACGATAACTGTTTAGTCGATGAAATAGATGAAGAAGTGGAAGAAATCGAAGAACTGGATGATGAAATTCCCGCAGACAATCCAACTCAAATATATATACCAGAAATCATTGATTTTGAGACACCTTCGATTATTCAAGGTTATGAGACTTTTGTCAGTTATGAAGATAGTCCTTTTGCTTCTGTTGATACAATTTTCGCAGAAGATTTGTGTATTGGAAATGAATATACAGCTATAGATTATAATTTATATTCAACAGAAAACTTTGTGTTTAAAACATTTGTTCCAGACTATGAAGATAACTCAAAAAAACAGGGGACAGTTCTCGAAATCTCAAAAAATGATGAAGAAAAAACGGGAACAGTCCTCAATATTTCTGAAAATTCCTCTTCAGTTATTCTTGAAGAATCCGAAAATGTAATTACCTCTAAAAAAATGGAATCGGATTTACAGAAAACACAAACTTCTGCAAAGGATTCTGTTGAAGAAGTTCTGGAAGAATTACGTGGAGGTCTGTCCCCAGAAAGTTCTATCCATAAATCTTCTAACGACGATATAGAGGAACTGCCAGAAGCAAAAGTTGTTCCGTCTATAACAACTACACTTAAGGTAAAAAATTTCGCTGGTTCAGAAAAAACTTTATTTACAATGACTTCTGCAAGTTCTTTTGGAATAAGTCAGGAAATTGGTGAATTGGAAGATGCATCTGATTTTATTGAAGATGTAGATTTTTCTTTTGAAAAAAATGAATCTTCTGAAACCGAAACTAAGATTAATGAAGATAATTTTTCAATTGAAGACTTGTCTGAAGAAATAGATGAAATTATTGAAGAAGCTGTACCAGAAAAGAAAACGGAAACACAAATGAAAGAAAACACAGCTAATGATTTGCACTCAGCAGAAACTATCGTTGAAGACGAAGGAATCTATTCGATTTCTAAAAATCTGTCTTTCAACAATGTAGAAATCGATCCATCATTTAAAAATCTTGTTGATTCAGTTCTTCGTTAGTAGGGAGGGGAAAGCCGGTAGATTGTAATTGCAAGTGCAACAAAAGACTTCATAAGGTGTTTTTAACCCCAAACATTTTCTAGGAC
>JAKSTJ010000005.1 GCA_024402635.1 Treponema sp.
GTCAAGGCACGCTTTGCTTAAAACCTTGACTAACTCGTTTGCCAGGTTTATGAAAGATTATAAACCTGGCATGAAACCAATTCTTTAATAGAAGTTGTTGGACGTAAATTGCGTGCTTACATGACTGCTATACGAGTTCGTCAAGGCACGCTTTGCTTAAAACCTTGACTAACTCGTTTGCCAGGTTTATGAAAGATTATAAACCTGGCATGAAACCAATTCTCTAATTAGAATCTGATTTCTGAAAAAAAGTCACTCTGATAAGGGTGGCTTTTTTGTTTTTTAGATTTGACAAAACCTTACGCTTATCATAAATTTGAAGGATGAGAGATAAATTAAAATTATTTACAAAAAAAATATTTGTCAGATTATTCAAACTTTTAGGTTTGTCATCACTTTTTTCATTTTTAGGATGCTCCAGTATTTTTCCATTTTTATTCGGTGGAGATAATCCTTACGTCTGCATGTACGGGGTTCCAGATAATATTATTGAAATTGAAGGAACCGTATATGGTGATATAGATGGAGATGGCAAGGAAGAACCTGTTCCAAATATTAAAGTAAGTAAAGAGTCTTCTGGAAATGAAGTTTATACAGATTCCAACGGAAGTTTTTATTATTCATCCTTAAAAATAGAAGATTCAATAACATTAACTTTCTCAGATGTTGACGGTAATGAAAACGGCTCTTTTAATAATACTTCAAATACTTACGATTTAACTAAAGCGCATTATCAAACAAAAGATATACATTTAACTAAAAAAGACTATGAATAAAACTTCACCAATAAAACAATTTATTTTTAACCGCTACAGAAATTCTGTTACAAAAAAACACGTTTTAAATTATTTATTCTGGGAATGCACTCTCCGCTGTAATTTAAACTGTCTCCACTGCGGAAGTGACTGTTTAAAATCTTCAGAAATTCCAGATATGCCTGTAAATGATTTTATTCAGGTTCTGGATGATATAAAAAACAGCAATCAAATAAAACACCTCACTGTCTGTATTACCGGCGGCGAACCTCTTTTGCGAAATGATCTGGAAATTGCAGGAAAAGAAATCGTAAAACGAGGATTCAACTGGGGAATTGTTACAAATGGAATGGCTCTTACAAAAGAAAGATTTTATTCCCTTATCAATTCTGGAATGAGCAGCATAAGTTTTAGTATTGACGGTTTTGAAAAAGAACACACTTACCTTAGAGTAAATCCTCAATCTTACCAGAAAGTCTGTGATTCTATTGAAATGTCCGTAGATTTTCAAAAAAAATATGGAAATCGTCTTATTTTTGATGTTATTACCTGCGTTCATAAAAACAATCTTTCTATACTTCGGGACCTTCGGCAGGATTTGATTAATCGGGGCGTAAAACTATGGAGAATTTTTTCGATTTTTCCGGAAGGTCGGGCATCGGAAAATGATCTGTCCCTTACAAACGAAGAATACAAACAGATGATGAAATTTATAGTTGAAACCCGTCAATTCAAAGATGCACAAGGCCGTTCAATTCATCTGAATTATTCCTGTGAAGGCTATTTAGGAAAATACGAACTTAAAGCCAGAGATTATTTTTTCTTCTGCCGTGGTGGAATCAATGTAGGTTCTGTTATGTGTGATGGTTCAATGAGTGCCTGTTTAAGTGTAAGAGGAAAGGATTTTATTCAGGGGAATATTTATGGCAATACAAAAGGGACAGACTCGCAAAAAGTATCAGTAAGTTTTATGGATACCTGGAATAACAAATATAAAAACATGAGAGATCGTTCCTGGGCTCACCATGGAAAATGCAAAAACTGTTCTAAATGGAAAAATTGTCTTGGAAACGGCTTACATCTTCATCATGACATGGAATGTGAAGTTGCACACTGCAATTATTTAATGTTACAATAATTCAGTCACAAAGGAGGGAATTCTATCTTGAAAAAATTGAAATGGTCCTGGCAGAAAATAACTGCATTAATCGCCGGCTTTTTTGGAATCGGAACTCTTGTTTCCTGTTATGGAATGCCAAGAGGTGATTCAGTAGAAATAAAAGGAACTGTTACAGGTCTTATTGACGGTGAATTAAAACCAATTCCAGATATTTCAGTCTATACTCAATTTGACAAAGCTGTTACAGATGAAAAAGGTGAATATGTAATTTGCGGTTATTTAAAAAGAGACTCACTTCTTTTTGAAGATGAAGATCTGGATAATAACGGCTGTTTTAAGCCAATGTATATTCCTCTGGAAAATGATCAGGTTGATGTAATATTGGAAGAAACAACTCTGGAAGAATTACTTAAAAATAATGAAGACAATGAAGATTCTGAAGACCAGTCGGAATAAGTTTCAGAAAAATAATTTCAATTTTTCAGAAAATAAAGCTATATGAACAAATTTACAAGCACAATTTCTCAGATTTTTAAATCATTAATTAAACACAAATTTCTGCTTATTTTATCTCTTTTATGTTGTATTTTTGGAATATTACAAATATACGAAATAAACGAAAACTTTTTCTGGGGTAAAGATTATAACAACAGGAATTATTACATTTTTTCTTATTTAAGTTCAGCCTTTTTGATGAGTGCTTTTTTTACAATTCCAGCGGTTTTATTATCAGAAAAAATGAACCGCTTAAAAAAATGTTTAATCCAAGGTGCTGCTTCCTTAATAGGTTTTGGAATTGGATTTTCTGTTCTTTATTTTGAAAAAAGAAGTTCATACAGCACAATGTATTACGCTGGAATTCTTTTAAGTGAAATTGCATTTACTTTATTTTTATTCATTCCTAAAAAATCCAGTGAATCATATTTTTCTACAGTTTTTAAACATTTTCTTTTTAGCGGAATAATTTCTCTTATTGGATTTATTGGCAGCCTTTTAATTTTCTGGGCAATTGATTCTCTTTTATACAGTTTTGAAGATTTTTTCAGAATAGTAGAAGCATCCTTTTTGTTTTTCGGAAGCGTTGTATATTTTAATCTTTTTGTTTTCTATTTTTTTGAAAGAAGAGAAGAAGCTTCCGGAAAAGGATTTAAAATTGTTATTTTATACGTTCTTTTTCCAATCTACGTTTTATTATTAGCTGTCCTTTATATTTATCTTTTTAAATCCCTGTTTTTATTCAGTCTTCCAAACGGACAAATAAACTGGTTTGTATCATATGCAACAACATTTTACATTGTCTTTTACTTTATTCTCAAAGAATACAAAGAAACAAAAATTGCAGGTTTATTCTATAAAGTCGGAGCTTTTGTAATACTTCCATTGGTTTGCGTTCAATTACCATCATTCTTTATAAGAATAAATGCTTACGGTTTTACAGGATGGAGATTTTCAAGTCTTCTTTACATAATTTTTTCCATTATAACAATTATTTCTACTTTCATAAAAAAAGGAAAATTTACAAAATTCGCAATTCCATTACTATCAATCTTTATTTTATTTGCTTCCGTAACACCGCTGAATTTAATTGATGTAGCCTATAACAGTCAGTATAAAATATTAGAAAAAGTTCTATATAAATATAAAATGTTTGATGGCAATAAATTAACCGATTATGATAAAAATGAAATAAATCATTCAATCGAACCAGAAGATAGAAAAAGTCTTTACGGAAGTTACCGTTACATCCGCTATACTTCTGAACACGAAAAGCCAGTCTGGTTTGGAAAATTCCTTTCATTTTCTGAATTTTTTGGAATTTCTTCTTCTGATGAACCTGATTTTTATAGCTATTATTTTTCAATTAACAAAAATGATCTGAAAAAAATGAAAATTGAAGGATTTAAAACAATCCAATTTGAATCAGTTATAGTTTATAGAAACTATGGACAGGACAATCCAGAATTATACAATTCAATTAAATTGAAAAAGCCAGATCTGGATATTACAGATTTTATTCTTTCCCTTCCAGAAAACTTAGCTGATTATATTTATTACGAATTGGATGAAAACACAACTCTTGTATTCTCTGATATTCATTATTCCTGTAAAGATAGAAATTTAAAATCTTTCTATTCATATTCAATTGAATACGCTATACTTGAAAAATAATTTAAAAGGAGATTATTTTGAAAAAACTTAAATGTTCTTGGAAAAAATTCTTAGCACTTGCAGCCGGTTTTTTAGGAATAGGCTCACTTGTTTCCTGTTACGGAATGCCAATTCCTGTTGATTTGGATGAAGAATATTTTGGTACAGTAACAGGCGATATTGACGGCATTGAACAACCAATTCCTGGAATTCTTGTTGAAAATCGTTACGTAAATGTTATAACAGATGAAAACGGTCAATATAGAATCAACAGTAATCCATTGCTAAGTCTTAGCTTTACTGACATAGATGGAGAAGAAAACGGAAGTTTTGATTCAAAATACATAAGAATTGAAGATCCAGACAACCACGAAATAAACGTACACCTTGATCCAAAATCTTCTGGTGAAAAATAGTGAAAAAAAACACTTTGCTTAAGCAAAGTGTTTTTTTATTTTTCTAGATAAAATTAAATGGTGTTTCCTGATATACGTAATAATTTAACCAGTTGGAATAGAAAAGATGCGCTGTTGAACGCCAGTAACTTTCAGGCATTCGACAGGTATTATTTGTTGGAAAATAATTCTTTGGAAGAGGAACTTTCATCCCTTTATCTGTATCTCTAAAATATTCCTGAGCCAGAGTCATTGTGTCGTATTCAAGATGACCTGTCATAAAAATTTCACGATTATCTTTTGATTTTATAATTGTTACTCCTGCTTCTGCACTTTCAGCAAGAATTACAAGATTTTTACACTTTAAAATATCTTCTTTTTTTAAAGTTGTATGTCTTGATTGTGGAATTGGGAAGACATCATCGAAACCTCGCATTAAAGGTTCGCCTTCAACACAACGTTCATTCATAAATACACCGGACAGTTTTTTCTCCAATGGATATTTTTTTATTCCATAATGATGATAAAGTCCTGCAAAACTTCCCCAGCATACATAAAGTGTTGAATATACATTTTCACGAGCATAATCCATAATTGAACAAAGTTCTTTCCAGTAATCAACACTTTCAAAAGCAAGCTGTTCAACTGGAGCTCCTGTAATAATCATTCCGTCAAATTTCTGTTTAAAAATTTCACTGGAAGGAATATAAAACTTATCAAGATATTCAGAAGCTGTATTCTTACTGTCATGATTTTCCATTCTGACAAGAGAGATTTCAATCTGAAGAGGAGTGTTTCCTAAAAGTCGTAACAACTGAGTTTCAGTTACTTCTTTTGTTGGCATAAGATTTACAATTGCAATTTTTAATGGACGAATATCCTGTGTTGCAGCCCGTGAATCTGTCATTACGAAAATATTTTCTTTTTCCAAAGTCTGAACTGCTGGCAAATCTGAATGTACTTTAATTGGCATTTTTACAATGGCTCCTGTAAATCTATTTCCCACATTGTAGCAGAAAAGAATCTTATTTGCTATAATTAATGTTATGACAATAGAAAACAATCGAAGAAGTGCAATTAAAAAATTAAAACTCCTGACTTTTAACTCAAAAACTACAGTTGATTCATACAGAGAAAAACTGGAAGAAGAATTTAAAACAATGTTTCTTCCAAATAAAGTTGAATGCACTGAATACAAATATGGAAATATAAAATGTGATGTTCTTGCACCAGAAATCTATTCATCCAACAGAATTTTAATTTACATTCACGGAGGATGTTTTGTAGGTGGCTCAAGAGCTTCTTATAGAAATTTCTGTGCTTCTATTGCCAGTAAAACTTTTAGCCGGGTAGTAATTCCAGAGTATCGTCTTGCACCAGCCTACCCTTGCCCAGCTGCTATTGAAGATATTCAGAATGTTTTTAGAGCAGTTTATACAGAAGAACAGGTAACCTGTTCACTAAACAGTACTCCTGAACATACTCTTGAACCTGAAATTATTATTGCTGCAGACGGTTCAGCTGCATCTTTAGCCTGTTCCCTTCTTTTTAATTTAAAAGATAAATACAGAGCAGGAATAAAAAATGTAATCCTCTTTTCACCATGGCTGGATCTTTCTCCAAGCAGCAGAATTTTTTCCGCAAAGAAAAGTTCTGATGAAGTAATGAGCGCTGATGTATTAAAGCGAAGTTGTACAGAATATACATTCTCAATTAATACAACTTCACCAACAGTTTCTCCATTACTGGCAACAGACGAACAGCTTGTAAATTTTCCTCCAGTATTTATTCAAATGGGACAAAAGGAAATTCTTCTTGAAGACGCCAAAGCCTTTGCAGAAAGACTTACAAATGCAGGAAACACTTGTATTTTAGATGTATGGCCAAAAATGATGTATATGTTCCAGATGGCAGATGAATATCTTCATGAATCACATCTTGCTCTTGATAAAATTGGAAAATTTATTACAGACCAGAATGAAACTTCAGAAGGTGTTCAGTTTGTAAATCAGCCAAAACTTGAATTCAGCCTTAGATCGGAAGCTTAATTTTAAACGGGAGCTTTTATGGAACTTTTATCACCAGCAGGAAATGTTGAAAAATTATCTTACGCTTATGCTTACGGTGCAGATGCGGCTTACATTGGATTAAAAAAATTTTCACTTAGAGTTAAAGCTGATAATTTTTACGAAGATGAATATAAAAAAGTTTCTGAATTAAAAGCAAAATATCCGGGAAAACGACTTCACTGTGCATTAAACATTTCTTTTCATGATGAAGAAATTGATTTATTAAAGCAAAATCTTGATTATTTTAAACAATATCCTATTGATGCATTTATTGTTCAGGATATTGGAATTGTTCCATTACTTCAGAAAGAATTTCCAGAAGCAGAACTTCATCTTTCAACTCAAGCCTCTTGCGTAAACTCTGAAGCTGTAAAAATGTACAAAAATATTGGTTTTAAGAGAATTGTTCTTGGAAGAGAAATTTCCTTAAATCAAATCCGAAGAATTAAAGACTCTGTCCCTGACATGGAATTAGAAGCTTTTGTTCACGGTGCCATGTGTATTGCTTATGCGGGCCGATGTTTAATGAGCGCTTATCTTACAGGTAGAAGTGCTCAAAGCGGATTCTGTTCTCATACCTGCAGATGGAACTTTAAAATCGGCAATGAAAATTCCAGTCACATTATTACTCCGGAAGAAGCAAAAGCTTTAGCAGAATCTGGAACAATGCTTATTGAAGAAGAACAGAGAAAAGGTGAATTTTTCCCGATTTACGAAGGAGAAGATTACACTGCAATTTTATCTTCCAAAGATTTAAGAATGATTGAACATCTTCAGGATTTTAAGGATGCTGGAGTAGATTCATTAAAAATTGAAGGAAGAATGAAAAGTGTTTATTACGTTGCAATGGTAACCAGAGCCTATAGAAAAGCACTGGATGCAATTGAAGGTAAAATTTCACAGGAAGAAGCAGCTCCATTTATTGCAGAACTGGAAAATGTTGCTCACAGACAAAGCACAACTGGATTTTATTACAATAAAACAGAAGCTGATAAAACAACAATTGGTGCCAGTGACAGCAAATTTGAACTGGCTGCAGAAATTGGAAAAGAAATTACAGGCAAAGCATTTGAAGACCTTTATGAAACAGGTCAGAAAAATTACAAAACTTTCTCTGATAATCTGGAAACAATGCATCCGGCAGCAAAGGCAGCCCGCCTAAAGGATCTGGAAATTCATACAGACCGAAGAGTGGTTCCTTTTGAAAAGAAAGATGGCTGGAAAATGTATGAATTTACAGCATTGAATAAAATTGATCCTTCAATGGGCATTGAATTTGTTTCTCCAGAATTTGTAAGCCTTACAGCAAAAAGCGGCGAATGGGAAATTATAAATCCTGAAACTGGTACTAAAATGAACTGGGTTTGTGACGGACATCCATGTGTTATTTACACAAAATATACTTTACCAGCCAGTACTCTTTTAAGAACCGAAGATCCTGAATACGTGGAAGGAATAATAAGAGACACTGGAAGATAAAATTATTTTTTTTCAGGCGGATTATCCCAGGAAACTTCTACACTGCGGGATTCTTTATTTGGAATTCTCTGATAAATGAGACAATCAACTCTATGAACGGTAACACCTTTTAATCTTGTTACATAACCTGCAATTAAATCAGGATATTTAGGATTACAGCACTGTGCCAGATTATACAAAACTCTTTTATCACCCTGAACAAGAACATTTCTTGGAGCACTTATTTCTGCAGGAGCATGTTCCCCTTTTTTAGAACGTTTTTTCTTTTGAGGAACAATTATTTCAGTTTCTTCAGTTTTAAGCGCAGATAATCTTTCACTAAAAGTTGGATCATTAGACATTAACCAGCTATGAATTTTCTGATGAGCTTTTGTTGTTTTTACAAGTTTTAACTGAGCTTCTGTCGGATGTGCCTGAGGATTTGTTATAACTTCAATAATTTGAGTATTATTCAATGGTTTTGTTAAAGGTATGATTTTTCCATCAGCCTTTGCAGCAATAATTTTTTCACCAATTGCAGAATGAATTGCATAAGCAAAATCGATTGCAGTAGAACCAGCAGGAAGTTTTCTAACATCACCTTTTGGCGTAAATACATAAATTTCATCACCTAAAAGTTCATTTTTAAGATTCTGAAAAGTTGCTTCATCCGCAAGACTGTTTTCCTTTAACTGCTGAAGTTTATTAAAAATCTCCAGTTTTTCTGCTTCAACTAAATCTTTATTTGTACCTTTTTTATAAAGCCAGTGAGATGCAATACCGTGCTCAGCCATATTGTGCATTTCGTAAGTACGGATTTGAATTTCCAGAGGTTTTCCTTCGCACATTACTGTTGTATGCAAAGACTGATAACCATTTGATTTTGGCATTGCAATATAATCTTTAAAACGACCGTCCAAAGGTTTCCATAAACCGTGAACAATTCCTATTAAAGTGTAACATTCTGTTGGATTTGAACAAAGAATTCTTAAGGCCAGCATATCAAAAATTTCACTGGCTTCTTTGTTTCTTTTTTTCATTTTCTGATAAATCGAATAAAAATGTTTTGCGCGGCTGGAAATTGTAACTTGAATTCCCATTTTTTCTGCCGAACGATAAATACTGTTTACCGCTTTTTCAAGATAATTTGCTCTTTCATCTTTTTTCTGGGCAACAATGGCTTTTATCTGTAAAAATGCTTCTGGATTTATATACTTTAGACTTAAATCTTCAAACTCATTTTTTTCTGACTGCATACCAAGTCTGTCTGCAAGAGGAGCCCAGATTTCAATTACCGCTTCTGCAAGAACTCTCTGCTGCTCTTTTTCCAGATTTTTAATATTTCTGATTCTATCAAGACGATCTGCAAGGGTTAAAAGAATAACTCTGGCATCATCACACATGGCAAAAAGCATTTTTCGTAAAGCATCTGCCTGATGAAGATTTTTTGTATTAATTGGAAGAGTTAAAATTTTATTTGTAACAACTAAAATCTTTGCAACTGATTCCCCAAATTGTTCCGATATAGTTTCAATTGAAACATCAAAAGAATGAACTGGATGTAAAATTGCAGAAATTATTGTATCAGCATCCAGTTTATTTACAGCCAGAATATCAGCAACTCTCAAAGGATGAAGATAATAAGGTTTTCCACATGAACGTACCAAATCTTTTGTTTTAAGAAGCAAAAGACTCCAGGCTTGAGAAATTCGAGTTTTATCTTCTTCTGAAAAGTATTCATATTTTTGAAGGAATTCTTTTAAAAGTCCTTCTGAATCATTTTCATCGGATGTAAAGATTTTTTCCTGACTCACAGGTTAATTATAAAATATCAGTTAATTAAAGTAAATGCAAAAATATAAAGGCCTGATTTAACTCCCTGCTTTTTCTAAAACTGTACAACTTTTGAATTATTAAAAAACATATTAAAAATATGAAAAAAATGTTATAATCTACTATATTATTGTTATTTTTTGCATCCATTGTTGTTTAATTTATAGATTAAAAATATATTTTATATAAAACAAATTACAGGAAAAATAGATGAAAAAGTTATTATCTCTTTGTGCAATTTGTCTGTTAATGCCGCTTTCATTAATTGCAGAAGACACAAAAACTATCAGAAAAATTACTGTTCAGGATGCAGCAGAACTGGCCGCATCTAATAATGTTTCATTAAAAAGACAAAAATTATCATTAACTGGACTGGAAATTAAAGATAAATATTCCTGGAACGGTATAAGTCCTTCTATTTCATTAAGTGGAGGCTATACAGGAAATATCCCATATAACGAAGGACAAGATTACACTCAATCCTGGTCAATTTCAGGTTCAGTAAATCTTACATTTACCCCTGCCCTTTATACATCAATTAAAAACGCCAGATTAAGCTTTGAAAATGGACAGATTACCTATGATACCTTAGTTCGTACAACTGATTTAAATGTAAGAAAAGCTTTTTACAGTCTTTTATATTCAAAAGAAAACCTGGCATTAAAAGAAAGAAACCTGGAAACTGCAAGAAAAAATTATGTTTCAAACAGAGACAGATATAACCGTGGTCAGCTTTCAGAATTAAATCTTTTAAATTCTCAATATGCTTATGAAAGTCAGAAACCTGCTCTAGAATCTGCTCAAATTGCTTACGAAAATGACATTTCTACTTTTAAGCAAATGCTGGGAATTCCTCAGGATACAGAAATTGAACTTAGCGGCTCTCTAGAAGAATATGAAAACATTGGTGATATAATTGTTGAAAAACAGATTGAAGATTTACCAGATGTTCAGAAATTATTAAAACAAATTGAAATTTCGGAAAATAATCTTTTAGCTTCTAAGTTTTCTGCATGGGGTCCTTCTTTAAGTGCCGGATATTCATATGGTGGCAGAATAAATGGAGGTAATTATCAGACCAGCAATAATTCACTTAGTGTAAATGTAAGAATTCCTTTGGATGGATTTTTACCATGGTCTAACGGTGCTTTAAGTATTGAAACTCAAAAAGCAGCCCTTGAAGATTTACAGTTGCAGCTGGAAAATCAGAAAATTACTTCTGAACTGGCAATTCAAAATACATTAAAGAAAATTAAACAGGCAAAATCTCAGCTTAATACATTAAAAACAAACATTTCTCTTGCTCAAAGAAAATACAACGCAACCTTAACAGCCTACAATCATGGTGGAGCAGATTATCTTACACTTCAAAATGCATCTGATGCATTGCTTTCTGCAAATCTTTCACGACAGGCTCAGCTTTTAACCTTGATTTCTACAATTTTAGATCTTGAAAATATGCTTGGTGTTCCATTTGGAACTTTAGGCTTTGCAAAATAGAATATAAATAATGAGGTATATAAATGATTAATTACAGTTTTGATGAAGAAAAAAAATCCAGACATTTATTAGTAAAAATTCTAGTTCCTGTGATTGCAGTTATTGTTACAGTTGTAATAGTAATTTTTATTGTAAAAGGTAATAACAAAAAATCAGCATTTGGAAACTGGGGTGGAGTTCCAGGAGGCGTTGTTACTTCTGTCAGAACAATTACAGCTGAAAATACAGTTTTACAGGATTACCTCAGAACAAATGGTGAAGTTGAAACTCAGACTTCTATGGACATTTTCCCTTCTATTGGTGGAAAAGTTGTTTCAATGAAAGTTGCTCTTGGTTCATCAGTTAGAAAAGGTGATACTCTTGCATTTATTGATCCTTCAGAACCAGGCGCTTATTACGTAAGCAGTCCAGTTACAGCACCAATCAGCGGAAGCATTCTTTCAGCTCCAGTAAAAACCGGACAGAGAGTAACCGCTTCAACTGTAATTGCAAAAATCGGCGATATTGAAAATCTTCAGATTACTGCAAAAGTTCCAGAAAAATATATTGCTGAATTAAAAATTGGATTAAAAGCAGAAATCGTTCTTGAAGCATATCCAGATACAGTGTTTACAGCTACAGTTTCAAAAATTTCTCCAGTAGTTGATGCCGCAACAAGAACAAAAGATATAATTCTTACTTTTGATAAAAAAGATTCAAGAATTAACGCTGGTATGTTTGCAAAAGTAAAACTGTTTACAACTGAATATTCAGATAAAATTGCAGTTCAGCAGGATTCTCTTATTAATAACAGCGACAAGTATTATCTTTTTGTTGTAAATCCTGATGGAGAAACTGTTACAAAGCGTGAAGTAACAATTGGACATAATGTTGATGGATATTATCAGATTCTCAGTGGAATTGAACCTGGTGAAAAAATTGTTGTTGAAGGTATGTTAACTTTAGCAGAAGGTTCAAAAATTAAAGATATTTCAAAAGGTAACTAAATATGAGTTTAAGTAGAAAAACGATGGATCATCCGGTCCTGATTCTTATTATTTTTACACTTTTAGGATTATTAGGAATCTTTACTTTAGGAAAAATTGCAATTGCCTTATTCCCTGAAACTGAAAATCCAAGTGTCAGCATTATGACTTCTTATCCAAATGCAGGTCCAGAATCAGTTGAAAACACAATTACAAAACCTATTGAAAATGCAGTTGCAAGTGTAAATGGAATTCAGCAGATTACATCAACTTCTTCAGAAGGTTCTTCTTTTGTAAGTTTAAGTTTTAATTATGGAACAGACATGGATCAGATTGTAAGTGATGTTCGTGAAAAACTTGAACGGGTAAACAGAATGCTTCCGGATACAGCGGGAACTCCAACAATTTTAAGATTTAACGGAAATTCATCTCCAATTCTCCGTATTCTTGTAAGAGGAAATCGTTCTGTAGATGAACTTAAATCAGTTGCAGAAAATCAGATAGTTGATACTCTTGAACAGGCCGATGGTGTTGCTCAGGTTGATGTTACTGGTGGTAGAGTTGCAAGAGTAAATGTTGAATTAAGTCAGAACCGTATGGCAGCCTATGGATTTACAATTCCAACAATTGTAGGTGCTCTTTCAAAACAGAATCTGGAACTTGGTGGTGGAAAAGTTCAGGATGGACACAGAAGTTATATTGTCCGAACAATTGGTAAATACACAAGCATTGATGAAATTAATGATACAGTAATCACCACAATTAATGGTTATAACGTAAAATTAAGTGACATTGGTAAGGCTTATCTTGGATTTGAAGAAACCACAACAGAATCTTACATTAATGGTGAAAAAGGTGTTTATGTTTCAGTTTCAAAACAATCAGGTTCAAACTCTGTAAAAGTTGCCGATGGAATTTACGGAAAAATTGAACAGCTTAAACAGACACTTCCTTCAGATATTACATTACAGATTATTTCTGATGAAACAACTTCAATCCGAGAAAATATCAGCACTCTTGAAGAATCATTACTTCAGGGACTTATTCTTGCAGTTATAATTCTCTGGATTTTCTTACAAAGTTTTAAATCAACCATGATTATTGGTATTTCAATTCCACTTTCAATGATTATTACTCTGTTTGCCATGAGCATGTTTGGAATCACATTAAACATGATGACTTTAACAGGTCTTATTCTTGGTCTTGGTATGGTTGTAGATGCTTCAATTGTTATGATTGATAATATTTTCTCTTACAGGCAACGTGGAGCAAAACCGAAAGTTGCGGCAATTCTTGGAAGCCAGGAAATGCTTATGTCTGTAATTTCTGGTAACCTTACAACAATCTGTGTATTCGTTCCATTCCTTTTCTATATTGCAGAACTGGAATTTATGGGACAGATGTTTAAAGATGTAATTTTTACAATTGTAATTGCCCTTGTTTCTTCTCTGCTGGTTGCTATTTTCTTAGTACCAGTTCTTGCAGGAAAATTCTTCCCTCTTTCAAACAGAACAGAAAAACCTGTAAAAAATCCGGTATTAAAAATAATCTACAGTTTCTTTGAAAAGATTATTTCCTTTGTTACAAATATTTATGGAAAACTGTTAAAAGTTTCTCTTAGAAACAGAGCCGCAACAATCATTATTTCTCTTTGTATTCTTGTAATTGCATTTGCTTTTATTCCAACAATGAATATTAACATGATGCCAAGAGGAAACGACGATAACGTAAACTTAAATATTACTATGGCAATTGGTACTCCATTTGAAGAAACCAAACAGGTAATAATGGATTTTGAAAAATTTGTTTACGATGAAATTCAAGGTTATGACACAGTAACTACAACAATCGGTCGCGGAGGACGGTCATCTTCTTCAAACCGAGGTTCCATTCAGATAACACTCCCAGAATCTGATAAACAAATTGATAATTCAGCAACAATGCAGAATAAACTTCGTGCTCATTTTGATGATTATCCTGGAGTAACCTTCAGCTTTGGTAGAGGATGGTGGGGCAATATGATGGGAAGTGATATTGATATTGTTCTCCGTTCAGAAGATATGGAAGCTACACTAGAAGTTGCTGATAGAATTTGTGATGTAATTAAAACAATTCCAGATTGTGGAGAACCTTCTGTAAGTCTTGATAAAGGACTTCCTCAAGTTGAACTTATTGTAGACCGTGACCGTGCATATAGTTTTGGTGTTGATATTGCAACAGTTGCAAGAGAAGTTAATTATGTTATTAATGGTACTTCTGCCTGTACATATACTAAAAACGGAAAAGATTATAGTGTTTATGTAATGTACCAGCCTGATGACCGTAAAACAATTGATGATCTGGATCAGATTTATGTCCGTGGTACAAAAGGAATGGTAGCAGTTTCCAATTTTGCTCATTTCCAGAAAGGATTTGGACCAGTTTCAATTTCCCGTGAAAATCAAAACAGAATTATTCACGTTACAGCAACAAACATAACTAAAATCAAAAATGATCTTCTTGAAGAAAAAGTAAAAGAAGGAATCAGTAATTCTATAATTGTTCCAGACAGTGTAATTCTTTCTTATGAAGGTCAGTGGAAAAAAACAAATACTCAAATGTGGCTTTATTTAAAGATTATTGCAATGGCCGTTATCCTTGTATTTGGTGTAATGGCAGCAACTTACGAATCATTTAAAGCTCCATTAATCAACCTTGCAACAATGCCTTTTATGGTAATTGGTGTAATCTTTATTTATAAAATCTTTGGTCACGACCTTTCACTTATGACAATGGTTGGTATTATTATGCTGGTTGGTATTGTAGTAAACAATGGTATTATTCTTGTAGACTACACTAACCTTCTTGTTGGTAGAGGAGTTCCTGTAAAAGATGCCTGTCTCGAAGCCGGATTAAGCCGTTTCAGACCTGTATTAATGACAACTCTCACAACAATTCTTGGTATGCTTCCAATGTGTTTTGCAAGTCAGGGACAGACAATGATGGTACAGCCAATTGCAGTTGCAGTTGTTGGAGGTTTAATTTCCAGTACATTTATTACTCTTCTTATAATTCCAGTTCTTTACAGTCTTGTTATGAGACCAAAGAAAAAACAGATAAGTTCTATCAAAATTAATTACGAAGAAGTTTAAGGAGTTTATTTATGATGTACCGAGTTGAAATTATAAGCAATCAATCTATCCAGGATGATATAATTGAACTTTTAGAACAGGAAATTCCTGAAATTCAATATACAATTTTACCTGACTGCCAGGGACGTGGAACTAAAACTAAAAAATTAGGAGATACAACCTGGCCTGAAATGAATTTTTCTTTATATACTTATGAAACCAGAGAAAATGCTTTAAAAATCAAAGCAATAATCAAAGCTGTAAAAGAAAAATTTTCAAATGAAGGAATAAGTTTATATTTTACACAGTGTGTAGAACTTTAATACATTTCTACAACTCTAAGCTGCTCTTCCAGATCTTTGTGGATACAGGTTTTAAATCCCCATTTTTCTGCAAGAGCGGCCGTTTCTTCTGCATTATATTCACCTGTTTCCATTAAAATTCTACCGTAAGTTCCAATATGCTCTCTGATTTGAGGCATCATATTTCTAATAATTTCCAGACCATCATTTCTTAATGAACCATCTGGTTTTCTTGCCTTTTCTCCATTAATTGAAACATCACCATTTAATGCAAGGCGTGGCTCACTTCTACCGTCCTTGAGCAATTCTTCTACCATTTTATGAGGAATATAAGGAGGATTTGTAAGAATATAATCAAACTTCCACGGAACCATTTCAAAAAGATTTGATTGAATAAATCTTACTCTGTTTTTAATTAAACTCTTTTTTTCGTCGCTGAATGAATCCAGACAAAGTAAGTTTTCAAAGTTTAATCTGGCAATTTCCAATGCAGACTGGGAAATATCAACAAAAGTAACTTTTGGCAATTTATCCAGTTCAATTCCGGAGTCCATAAGATTTTTCAGAACGGAAAGACCAATGCAACCGCTGCCTGTACACATATCACAAATATTGAATAATTTTTCTGGATTTCTGGAAATTCGATTTTTTATTAATTCCAACGACCTTTCTACAAGAATCTCTGTATCCGGTTTTGGAATTAAAACTGCAGGAGAAACAATAAAATCATAACCAAAAAATTCTTTATGCCCTGTAATATAAGCAACAGGCAAACCAGTTTTTCTTTTTTCAACAGCATCTTTAAGCCATTGAAGATTAATTTCCGGTATTTCAAAATCCCGTTTTAATAAGATTTCAGTTTTATTAAAACCAAGTGAATATTCTAGAAAAACCTGAATATCAAGATTTGCAGATGGGGACAGAGCATTTAAGTTTGCTAAAGCTTCTGTTTTAAATTGATTAATTGTCATTTTTAAATCCGACGATTTTTTTTCTGGATTTTTTCGTTATACATTAATTTATCTGCTTCAGAGAACATTTCTCTAAAGGATTTTTTCTTTGAAGTATAAACGCCAATACTTGTAGAAACTTCATATTCTTTACAGGAACTTAAATTATAATCTTCAAGATATTTATCTACTTTTTCTTTTATAATCTGTTCATCAACATCACCAAGATAAAGACCTAAAATTTCATCCCCACCATATCTGCAGAAAAAAGCTTCTATATCCTTTGGAATTGATTCAGAAAGGGCTTTTCCAACAATTCTGATTGCTTCATCCCCTTCATTATGGCTGTAATTGTCATTTATAAATTTAAGATTATCCAGGTCACACATGGCAAGAGTGATGTTTTCAATTGATTCATCTTTTAAAACAGAATTATATAATCGTGTAAAACCATTGCGATTAAGAAGACCTGTAAGAGAATCATGCTGGTACATAACTTCAATTTTCTTTAATAACTGACGCTGATACTGCATATTTCTAAATCCTGAAATTGCTGTTCCAACCCAGGTACTAATCTGACCAACTTTTGTATAATTCTGCTTATCATAACTGCAAAAACAGAAACACAAATAGCCTAATGGAGTATCAATATTATGAAGTGCAGTAAAAATTAAAGGATATGTATAATAATCCAGAATATCTTTCATTCTTGGAATTAATTCTTCAGTTTTAATATAGTATCCGCCTGGTTTTTCTTTATTATCTGAATCCAGACAAACATACATTGATTTTCCATAAGTGGTAGAACTATGGCTGATATTTGGGTCTACAGTATAATCAAGACATTCAGATTTAAGCAAAACAAATGCATTATATAAAAGTGGATGACTTAATATTTCTGTTACCTGTTCAATTGATTCACAATCATGAATTGTATACGAAAGATTGCTTAATGAAACATTCTCTCCTCTATATCTGTTAAATGCATTTGTAACATAACAAATATAATCAAGAGAATCAGCTCTTAATTCCGGATGACAACCACAAGATTCATTTATAAGAAGTGATGAATCTACTTTTCGTTCACAAACCGGAAGTTTATTATCAATAATTTCATTTATAAATTTTGCAGTTTCTTGTCCAAGTAAATTATGATCACATAAAGCAGTAGTGATTTTTGGATTTGAATAATAAATCTGATCGATTCCGTCAAAACCTGTAACAAGAACATCGTCTGGACAATCAAAACCATTTTGTCTTAAAACCGATATAACAGTCAGAGCCATAATATCATTGGCACAAATAATTGCTTCCGGAATATTTTTTGAATCAATTAACTTTTGAGTAGCAATTCTTGTAGGAATATCCCAGAAATCACCATAACTGACCATTTCGTTTGAAAATGGAA
Organism: Treponema sp.; assembly: GCA_024402635.1. Taxonomy (GTDB): domain Bacteria; phylum Spirochaetota; class Spirochaetia; order Treponematales; family Treponemataceae; genus Treponema_D. The sequence continues at coordinate 18,014 of JAKSTJ010000005.1, forward strand.
TGTCATGTTCAATCAGAACTTCTTTAAATATTTCCAGACGATCGTTAGATTGAACAGAATCTTCCCTTCCTGCCATAAAATGAAGATTTCTAATATTGTGATGTTCAATAATATGGCGAACAACCTGCTCAAATCCGGAGTTTAGTGAATAAGAAATACTGTAATTATCCGAAGAAGAATTTCCTATTATTATAACAGGAATTTCTTTTTGTTTTGCATTTGAAATGATTTTCTGCTTTACCAGTTTATCCTGAATATCCTGATCAGAAATAATAATGGCATCGGCAATATCATAATTAATTAAATCGAAAATCTTTCTGGTTCCATCATTTGCTTTGTTTTTTCTGTACAAATCAGATTCTGTACAAAAAACCATAATACGCCAGCCTGATTTTTTTAAAGATTCATTTAAACTTGAGATAAACGCACAAAAGCGATCTTCATAGATTTTGGCTGTACATACTACAAGAATTTTGTAACCATAAAGCATTATTGTTTACCAGTCCTATGCATTACTTTCCAGTGTTGTAACATCTGCTGCCAGTTGCTCTTCTTTTGCATAAACATTAAGAGCATCAAGCATATCATCCATATTACCCATCATAAATCCTGGTAAGTTATGAGCACTGTAATTAATACGGTGATCTGTTACACGATCCTGTGGGAAGTTATAAGTACGGATTTTTTCTGAACGGGCACCAGAACCTACCATACTAGATCTTGCTGCTGCACGTTCTTCCTGTTTTTTAGATTCTTCCAGATCAAAAAGACGGGCACGAAGTACTCTGAATGCTTTTTCTTTATTTTTAATCTGTGATTTTTCATCCTGCTGAATTACAACAAGACCAGTTGGAATATGTGTTAAACGAACTGCAGAGTCTGTTGTATTAACACACTGTCCACCAGGACCACCGGCACGCATTACATCAACACGAACATCACCTGGTTTAATTTCAATTTCTGTTTCTTCTGCTTCTGGTAAAACTGCAACTGTAGCAGTAGAAGTCTGTAAACGTCCCTGTGATTCAGTTTGAGGTACACGCTGTACTCGATGAACTCCAGATTCCCATCTTAAAGTTCCATATACAAATTTTCCTGAAATTGAAGTAACAATCTTATTAAAACCACCAACTTCAGTTTCCTGAGCTTCCATTGTTTCTGTTTTCCAGCCTTTTCTTTCAGCAAGATGTGTATACATTTCCCAAAGGTCACGTACAAATAATGAAGCTTCATCACCACCTGCAGCAGATCGAATTTCAAGAATAATATTTTTTTCATCAAGAGGATCAGGTGGAACTAATTTTAATTTGATTTCTTCTTCCAGTTTTGGCTGACGTTCTTCCAGTTCCTTTAATTCTTCACGAGCCATTTCTTTCATTTCTGCATCATCTTCTGCAGTAATCATTTCTTTGGCATCCTGAATACCTGAAAGAACTTTTTTATATTCTTCTGATAAAGCGCATACTTCTGTAAGATAACCATGTTCACGCATTGTATCTTTATATTTTTTTGCATCTTTAACAAGATTTGGGTCCATTACTAAATCGCTAACTTCTTTAAAGCGTTTTTCACATTCATCTAATTTCTTTAATAAATCCATAATGAATTATTTTATCACAAAACCCGTGTTTATTTCTAGTCATAAAAAAAGGAACCTCTTTCGAGATTCCAAATTTAGTTTTTTTTCCAGGCTTTTTTTAGAAGTACAAGCCTGTAGAAGACGGATTAATTGTCTGGCCGTATCTGATTAATGTAAAGTGGAGATGAGGACCAGTACTCTGACCTGTACTACCAACTTTACCAATAATAGTATTTGTATCTACATACTGACCTTTTTTAGCAATAATCTGGCTCATATGTCCATACAATGTCTGATAACCACCAGCATGCTGAATCTTTACAAAGTTTCCATAAACATTTGTATATCCAGTTGAAATTACAGTTCCTGGACTAGCAGCATAAATTGGATTTCCAGTTGGAAGAGCCAAGTCAATACCAGAATGGTAAGAACGTTTGCTTGGATTAAATGGAGAATTACGCCAGCCATAAGGTGATGTTACACGATACTTGTTACGTAATGGTTTCTTCCATAAGATTCCTTCAATTTCGGAACGAGTTTCATTATCCATTTTTGCATCTGGAATGAAAACTGTTGATCCAACTGCGAATTCATCTGAAATGTTATTTTTCTGATTTACAAGAGCACATTTCTGAGCATCAACTTTGAATTTTTTTGCAAGACTGTCAGAAGTAATACCCTTAGATTTTACTGTATAAAGAAGACCTTTCATTGAAGGAATTTTCAAATATGAACCAATTGAAAGACTTCTGGTATTTTTGATTTCGTTTACACTAAAGAGTGTATCATTATCAAGACCGTATTTCTGTGAAATAGCACCGATTGTATCCCCTACTCTTACACGATAAATCTGATATGTAAGGGCTGGTGTTGAAGGAACAGAAACTTCATTACTTGTATGCTGTAAATCTTCATAAAGTTCTGTTGTAGATTCAGTCATTACAGGAGTGATTGTATTATCAGAAACATCTTCAACTTTTGCTACAACTTCTCCTTCTGTAATTTCTGTAGTTTCAGCAACTGCAACTGCATTTTCTTCTGATGCATTTTCTGTAACTGCAACTTCTGTTGTCTCTGAAGAAACTGGAACATCTTCTATAACTGTTACAATTTCTACTGTTTCGGCTTTTTCATTAATATCTTTTTTATCAGCAATATTGTTTACAGGAGCTTCTACTACAACAGTATCAGAGGTTTTATTAAGATCGGAAAAATCGTAATCTTCAAATGCAACTAAATCAACTGCGATTTTTCTTGGAATGTCTCTTTCAATATCAATAACATCAGCAATTGCTTCTGCGGAATCCCGTGTAAAGGTTCTTGTATCAAGATTTTCAAATTCTGAATCAGATTCTACAAAAAGTTCTTCGTTTATATCTGATGTTTCATAACTGTAACTATACAAATCTCTTGAAACAAAGAAACTGTCATCATCCAAATCCTGGAAAACCAGATCTTCTTCATCAATTTCAATAGCAGGTAAATAATCAGGATCAAGACTAGGATCAATTGGGAATTCGTCTACAACGCCCATAAAATCGGAATAGTCTGCAAGGAAAACTGGTTGAGATGATGTTTCAAGGCCGCCAGTACCATTTGGATCTGAAAATTTACCAATAGACACAACTGCTATACTGGTAAACATTGTACCAAATGAAAAAGAGAGAAGAGAACTTGTAATAATCTTTCCTAATTTCGACCTAAATAACATTGTAGTAGACTTTTTCCAATTTATTTATTTTATCAACAAACTTAAAAAAATGCAAATCTTTATTTACTGACAGATTTACTTTTTCTTAATTCCAACAAGATATGTTTCAAATGATTCAGCACGGCATGCTTCTGGTTTAAAACCTTTTGCAGATGTAAAAACTTCTCTCATAGATTTTAAGATTCTCTGCTGATCTCCGTTCTGGAATATTTTTACAGCAAAATTTCCGCCGGTTTTAAGCATTGTCTGTGCATACCAGACTGCCATTTCAACCAATTGTTCACTGCGGGCTGTATCTACAGTTCTGTTTCCTGTAGTTTTTGGGGCAGCATCACAAACAACAAGATCATATGGACCATTTTCTTTAATCTGCTTTCTGATTTCGGGAGCGTTCAAATCACCCTGAATAAAAACAAGATTGTCACCTTTAACACTTTTTGCAAGAGGATTTAAATCACAGGATACAACTTTTCCTGTACCATCCATTGAACGTAAAAGAAAAGTTGTCCAGCTGCCTGGAGCAGAACCTAAATCTAAAACGGTAAAATTCTTTTTAATCATACCGAATTTTTCATCAATTTCTTTTAATTTATAAACTGAACGGGCTGGATACCCTTCCGAAAATGCTTTTTGAGACCAAAAGTCTGGTTTTTCATAACTATTTGCTGGCATAGTCTTATTTTCGACAGTATTTAATAAAATGTTAACTTTTTTAAACAGTAATATTGGGATTTCTATTTTCTGTTCCAGATCCAGGTAAGTTCGTGTTTATTGTAATTAAGATGAACAACTTTACTGTCTGGGATTGAAGCAAATTCTTTAATTAAAGGCCAGTCAATATCACCCTGCATTTTAATTGTACAAATCATATTGTCAGTAAGACCACTTTCCAGCCATTCATTTATCCATTTTAGAAGTCGTTCTGGATAACAGATTACATCGCTGAATACCCAGTCTTTTTTTCCTAAATCCTGAGGTTTTAATGTAAAAGCATCATGAGCCTGAAACTTTACAAGAGGATTTTTCATTAATTCTGGAGCCAGCTCTGCTCTGTCCACAGCATGAACTTTTGCACCTAAACCTACCAGTACCCAGGTCCAGCCACCAGGACAAGCTCCGGCTTCGAAACATTCCTGACCTTGATGAGGAAGTTCCACGTCATTTAATAAGGCAGCCATTGTTAAACTTTCCTGAATTTTTAAGTACGCACGGCTAGGTGGATTTTCATGATCTTCTATAAATGTAAGATTGCCTGCCGGTAGAAAAGAAGTTGTTTCTGCAGAAGCAATAAGAGTATGTTCATCAATTAAGGTATATAAACCTATAGGACTTGCAGGAATTTTTACAGGAAACTTTCTTTCTTTCAAATTAATATATGGAAGTTTTTCCTGAATTAATTGTGCTCTGCGGTAAAAATTATACTGATATGGTGCCCAATTTCTTTGAAGACTTTTTAAATAATTGGCAGCATCTCCAATTGAATCAAAAGTCAGGATAAAAGGGTCTTTCATAGTTGTTCTTGCCCAATATGGAAATTCACCGGAAGAAGCTTCTAAAAAAGACTGTTTATTTTCAAAATAAATTAAATCACCATAACGATTTGAAGGTTTTTCGCAAAAGTTGAAACGGCGGTTTAATTCAGAAATAAGCATTTCTGACTGTTCCTGAAATGGCAAAAAAGCAATTCCATTTAATTTCTGAACATTTGTACCCATCTAAAACCTCTGCTAATCCTGAAATAAATCGTTGTTTAAGTTTTCAAGATATTCAATAAACTCTTTTAATCGTTTTTCGTCGGGAGAATATAGATTCATCATTCCGATTTCTGTTATATCATCGTGATCTACAACCCATCTTGGTTTACAGAGAAGAACAAATGGATCTTCATCAACAAGACGGGACAGAGTAACATTTATTTTATATTCAGCGTCCATATCGACAGAAACAATACATGGAAAACGAATTCTACAACCTGAAATGCTTATATCTTCAAGAATACCAGGAAGAGCACAAAGTTCAGTGGCATTTACCCGGCCTATTTCGTTATATCTCATATACTGACGATTTTCGTTCATTTTTATTTTCCTATTAAAACCTATTTTACAATCATTACTTTACGGGTTTCATCAATTCCGTTACCCATGATTCTTATAAAGTACATTCCTCTAGCACAAATCGAACCTGCGTTATTCTTACCATCCCAAGTAAAGTAAGTTTCACCGGCTTTAAGAGTTCCTTTATTTAAATATGTAATAACACTTCCATCAAGAGTCATTACCATAATATTTACTTTGCCTTCTGTTTTTGTGTCCATTTTGATAACAGTTTTTTCACCATTAAGAGGATTGATTACGTTATTCAAAATAGTTACACCGCCACGCTGCAATGGAACAGTCTTTACTTTAAATGACCATAAATCGAAAGATGTTATGTCTTTATTATCCTTTAAGCGTAAAGCATATAAAGGTGCAGTGTCATCCATTGTATAGGTAAGTGTATCAACATTCAAGAACGGAGTATGAACAATAGTAACAGGATTATCAGAATCTTTCATTAATCCAAAGAGATAAGAAACCTGATTTCCAGTAGCCCATGAATTATATATAGAAGAATCTGTTATATTGAAGATAATTCCATCCTTTTTATCAGCTTTCCAATCACCCATGAGAGTTTTGAAATTGCCGTTTGTTACAGGTGCCAGTTTTGCCAGTTCTTTTGGAGATGGCAGCCATACACGGGCAGACGCATTAACATCTTTGTTGTAACGGGTAGAAACAGAATCTGGATCTGGATTATCTGAAATAAACATTTTTACTTCTACAGGAAGATTTGCATTTTCCTCTGTCCCATCTGTAATGTTTGAAACAATTACAACTGGTTTTCCATGTTCAAGAGAACCAAAATTAACCTGTTCTTCATTCCAGTCGTGAACAGCCCAGCTTCCATCTTCATAAACTCCATTCATAATAAATGCATCTGGATCATCATTGTTTATCATTGTTGGATCGTATGCATAATCTGGCAATACAACGTTTACTGCAAAGTCAGAAATTGAATGAGTTTTATACATCTGCATATAAATATTTGAATAGTCCTGAATAAATGTAACCAGCTGTCCACCAACATTTGTAAATGGATCGTAAGACTTCTGATTATATTTTCCAAAACTCTGTCCGTCATCATTATTGTTTGCATAAGTAAGACGAATATAAAGATTTTCTACATCTTCAAGAGTAACATTTCTTGTAAGTTTAAGTTTAATTCCTGTGTAATCGCTGTTAGAACGTTCATCAAGCCATTGAGCTGGAGAATCAACTTTAATTCTAAGACTTTCAGCGGTATTGTTTGCAGCATAAACACCGCCGGTAATTTTACCAATATCGAAACAGTAAGGAATAATTTCTTCAAAACTTTCAGGAATTGGACCTAAACTTGTATGAGTTGCTCCATCACCGTACATAATCTGCTTTGTAAGCTGTTTTGCAAATACAATATACATTTCATCTTTGCCAACAGGAGCTACTATAAAGTCAAAATCAGGTGGAGTCTGGTCAATAGAACCACCGCTTCCAGATTCAATTGCTCTAAGTCTGTTTCCTGCAAGGTCTGTAATATATGAAGTTGTGTCGTCATATGCAAGTTTGAATGTTGTATCAAATGCAAGATTTCTTACAGGAAGAGGAACTTTAATATAAACGTTATCCAAAGTTTCTGGAATTGGATTACGAACATCTGATGAACCTACGAAAATTGGTGCAGTACCGCCAGAAAGAATGTTTCTGTTTGCAAATGGTTTATCTGCAACAACGTCACTTGTGTTACCAAGTCCATAAGAGAATTTAGTTGCCTGATTATAATAAGTACAATATCGTAAACCACCACTAGTTCTGTCTGATGAAGGTGCACCTCCAGCAGTTGTATTAAATGGTCTTGAACCACCGAAATTATTATCAGCACAATAAGAATCATCAGAAAGTAATTCATGAGATGAAATTGCACTGTCAAAATAACACCAGCCTTTACCTGTAATCCACCAGGCTTCTTTACCAGTTGCAGTTATAGCTGATCCAGATTTATTATCAAGAACATGGAATTCTACTGCATCAAGTACAGAAGATGATTCATAACCATTTGTACCTAAAGTTTCGTAATATCGTTCTGCATCAAGTAAACCTGCACGATGGAAAGGAGCAATTTCTGGTTCATAAATATCCCATTCACCATAAATTCCTGAATAAGTTGTAGCACCGTATTTTAACTGTGAACTTGTACTGTCTACATCAAGCTGACGCTGTCCTATGTTATATAATTCCTGCTTATTATAAAGAGGAGTTGTACCGTCTAATTTAACAGCACAGTCTGTAACAAGAGGATTTGTATGAATTACTCTGAAATTAACTGTTTCATCAATTAAATCAGCAGATTTCTGAAGCATTTCAACTTTTCCAGATGGAAGTTCAGCTTTTTCAATATAACCTTCCCAGTTATTGAATGTAATTCCTGAATCAGTTTTAATTTCATTTACATAACCGGCAATTGAAAGTCTTAAACTGTATTTATCTGGACGATACAATGAGTTTACATATTTATCTTTTGAACCTTGAGTTCCTGTATAAATGAGACCCTTTTCAATTGTTCCAAGACCTGCAAAACTTAAAGTTCCTTCCAGTGAAATATCATCATTCTGGAGAGCACCAAATTTATCTGTTACTTTTACGTTTTCATTTCCATTTTCAAAGTTACCGGCTTTAGCGGCTCTTTCAGTTTCATCTGCAGGAATCCAGATTTTATCTGCTGAAGTTTCACCAATTGTACCAAAGTTTACAAATTCTGAATAACGGAATTCAATAAAATTGTGAGAATCATATTTTTTCTGACTGGCAGCTACAGAATTCCAGTTATTATGTTTTTCCTGACCAGTTTTTACAGAAATAAGAACTGGACCTGTACTATCATAAACATCTGTAAATACTTTGTAATCATCACCTGCATCACCAGAATTATTATAATGACGTAAGCGTTTACCCCATATATCTGTAATAATATAATTTCCTTTTGCAGCACTGGCACGAGGAACATCTATATAAGGTTTTGCATTTGCTCTGTGATTTCCATTTCTATCTGTACTTGAATCCTGACCTGCATAAGAACCAGTTGCATCTGTATTCCATGAAGAAGGAGCTTCCATGTAGAAGAAGTAAACTGTTTTTCCACTGTCATCATATGATGTCATTAATTCAACAGAATTTCCTTCTGAATCAGTTGTAATCTGCTTTTCTGTAATATCACCAGTAATTTCACAGGTTAAATCAACATCAGCATAAATCTTAATATAAGAATCTTTCTTTGTTTCTGCCTCATAAGTAAACTGATCCATCATCTGGCCAAATACTGGAGCAATAGTTTCAATATCAGCAATTGATGAACGACCGTTAATTTCACCGCGAAGATTACGAACAGGATTATTTAATTCTACACGGACAACATTATCACGAACTGTAAATACCTGAACAATTTCAAATTCGTCGAAATCCCAGTTTTTATTATTACCACCATCTGTACAATCTTCTGCAGCAACCTGAGCTTTAGAACCGTCAGCTGAAGAATTTTGCCAGCATCTTACTGTTGAATGATCAATAGTTGAATTATAAGCTTCTGCGAAACAGATTGTTGAATCACTGTTCTGTTTAATATCCAGATTCCAGTTTGCACCAGTAAGTACAATACCGTTAGCATAGAAGTTTTGTCCTGAATGTAAAGTTGCACCAGAAGTAAAGGTTATTTTTCCACCAAATCCAGGAGCAACTGGCATTGCAGAAGAATCTGGGAAAGTTGTTCTTGTGGCAAATGGTGTATATTTATAATCAGAAGGACGAAGCTGATTATAAGCAAATTCTACAGCAATTTGAGTTTCAGGGTCTTTTGTTGAATAAGATGGACCAAGAAGTATCAAATCACCTTCATCATCCTTTGTATTAACTTTATTACTAACTGTTAAATCTCCTGAGTAAAGAACAATATTTGTAGCATTAACAGAAGTATTTGTATTTGAGTTTACAGCAACTGGTCTTGAAGAATCTGCTGCTATCATTAAATCCTTTTCTACAGTGATAGAACCATTTGGTCCGGCAGTAAATTCTGTTGGATTTGTATCTGAACCAAAAATGTAAAGGTCGGTAGCAAAGTTTGCAGTTGAAGAAGCAGCAGAGGATTTGAATGTACCTCCAATCATTGTGTCCCCTTCTCCATTCTGAACAAAACTGTTTCCAAATACAAAAGCTTTTCCATCAGCTGTTTTCAAGAGAGCTTTATTTGTAATTTCAGCAGAACCGGTAATTTCTGACTCATCTTTGAAATCAACAGTTGAATTTGCAGTAATATCCAGATTTTCAACAGCAATCAATTCACTGTTAAAGATAAGTTTGTCTTCTACCTGAATAATGAGATTTTTAATTGTATTTAATTCATCAGTTTCTGAAACATCACTACCCAAAATAATCTGTTTTGCACCATTTAATGTAAAATCAGCAATATTAGAAACAGATTCATCAAATGTAATATTTCCCTGGCCAGTTATATTAAACTGATTAATATGATGAACATCAGCATTAAAGAGTGCATCATCATTTGAAAGAACTTCAAAATTATTTGATGAGCCGTTAATTGTATTTTTAAATGTTGTAGTTCCTGTTTCAGTTTCAGTTTTTACATTTCCTGTAAGTGTAACCGGACTTTCAAAAGAAACAAAAGTCGCAGCCTTAATATCACCGGCAATTGTAACTGTACCAGTTGCAGCGGTTGAGTTCTGAGTGAAACTTGTTACGTTTATATCATAATCTGCAGTATCGGTTGAACTTGTTACGTCTGCGAAACTTAATAAACCTGTGTTATCTATTACAACTACTTTTGATGTTAATGTATCATCAAATTCTGCATCTTCTGTATTGATTGTAAGATTTCCTGTATTTGTAACAGAATTCTTAAACCATACTTTCTTTGTACAATCTATTTCTGCAGCGGCTGTATTTACTGTTCCTGCAAAAGTTATATTGTCTGCTGCATCAATATCTGCATTTTCACTGACAAAACTTGAGTTGAAGTTTAATTCGTTTCCATCAATTGTTACATTGCCACTTGCTGTAAATGCATCGTCCATCTGTAAATCATGGTTGTTGATTACAAGATTTGTTGAACTTACAGTTCCAGTTGTGTGAATATCAGCTCCATTGATTGTTACAGTTTCTGTGCCGCTTCCGGTTGTTACTTTTGCAAAATCCATGTTTGCGGCATTTACTGTTCCGTGGATTTCTGTATCTCCGGCGGTATGAACTACATTCTGCCAGGTTGCTCTGTCCCCTTTGTCTGTTCCAAATGTAAATTCATCTGCCTGAGCATCATTTATTTTAAGCAAACCTGTTGTAAGGAATGTTGTAGATGTTTTAATCTGACTTGACTTTCCACTGCCATTCTGGAATGTAATATTTCCGGCAGTAGAAGCATCGTTGAATTTCCAGATAATAACAGAATCAACAAAAGTTGTATCATCAGATTCAACCACATTGAAAGTTTCAACATCAACTGCACCTTGAATTTCTGTTGTGGCAGTTTTATTTATAGTTACAATATCACCTGAGGCATTAGCAGTAAGTTTTCCGTCAATTACAGTTTTATTGTTTTCTTTAACTGTAAAGAGGTGACAGAGGAAATCAGGTTTAATTTCAAGAGTTCCAGTTGTTCCCTGATCTGCAATTACTTCATTATATTTTGTTGAAGAATTTGGTGCAAAAATTTGATTTCCTGTACCATTGAAAATAATTCGGCCGTAATTTTCGTTCCAGTTTCCAGTATCTGTTAAATCCTGGGCAATATAAACATCAGCATTTGCATCAACATTTCCTGATGTTGTCATTGTATGTTTAATAATCCAGTCAGCAGTTGTATTTATACTTCCTGAGTTATTTACATCATTTTCAACTGTAACATTTGCAGAAGAATTAATTGTTCCTTTATTTGTAACATCAGTTCCAGCTTTAGTTTCTGCATCAATATTTATTTCTGCAGGAATTTCATTTTTAATAAATGTTGTAACCGTTGTTGTTCCTTCTATATTATAAGTTCCATTGTTGTTTGTAATAGAATTAATAATATTATCAGTTCCATTTAATGTTACTGTACCTGAGTTAGTAAAATCATTTGTTGTGGCTTTACCATTTAATGTAACAATTCCACTATTAATAAAATCATCTGATGTTGTGGTTAAAGTAACTGTCATCTGGCTGTCAGAAAAATTGTTTACATCATCAGTTACATCCAGTGTTTTTTCGAAAATTGCAATTCCTTTTACAATGTTCAAATCATCAGAAACAGAAACTGGTAATTTATAAGTTGTTTTCTTGTCTGCAGTATCTTTTGTCTGATTTAAGGTACCAGTTACTACAAGATTTTTTCCTGAAATAACAGTATCTTCTGCACCTGTTGTTTTTGCGTTTGGAGAAATAACTGTAATTGTTGAAGCAGCACCTGAAGTTACATTGTCCTTAAATTCTGCTGAAGTTGTTGATGTAACATTGATTGCATCTGCCATTTCAACATCTTCATTGAAAATTGATACTGGAGAAATAACTGTAAGATTTTTAGAACCTATTACTGTACCTGTAAATTCTGTTTTTGCCGATTCAGTACAATTAATATTTCCGCCGGCAAAAGTATTTCCAGTTACAGTTAAATTGGCAGAAGTATTTGTAAGAGTTCCTGTAGTTGATATATTTTTCTTAAGCTGAACAGTTTTACCAGAAGCTGTAATTTTTATAGAAGAAGGTTTTGCACTGTCCCCAATTGAATCTTCAAAAGTAATATTTCCTGAAGAAGAAAGTTCAAATGACTCTGTCCCATTTGTATTGGCATCAACTGCTTTCTGGAATGTTGCTGTTGTTCCTGTTGTAATTTTTACATTTCCAGTTAATGTTACAGGAGAATCAAAACTTACATTCTGATCAGCTTTAATATCACCGGCAATTTTAACTGTACCAGTTGCAGCACTTGAGTTCTGAGTGAGACTTGTTACGTTTATATCATAATTTGCAGTATCAGTTGAACTTGTTACATCTACGAAACTTAATAAACCTGAGTTATCTATTACAACTACTTTTGATGTTAATGTATTGTCAAACTCTGCATCTTCTGTATTGATTGTAAGATTTCCTGTATTTGTAACAGAATTCTTAAACCATACTTTCTTTGCACAATCAATTGTTACATTGCCGCTTGCTGTAAATGCATCGTCCATCTGTAAATCATGGTTGTTGATTACAAGATTTGTTGAACTTACAGTTCCAGTTGTGTGAATATCAGCTCCATTGATTGTTACAGTTTCTGTGCCGCTTCCGGTTGTTACTTTTGCAAAATCCATGTTTGCGGCATTTACTGTTCCGTGGATTTCTGTATCTCCGGCGGTATGAACTACATTCTGCCAGGTTGCTCTGTCCCCTTTGTCTGTTCCAAATGTAAATTCATCTGCCTGAGCATCATTTATTTTAAGCAAGCCTGTTGTAAGGAATGTTGTAGCGGTTTTAATTGTTCCACCATTTAAGAAACTTTCATTTCCAGATAAAGCTGTATCTGTATAATTATCAATTGTTACTTCATCAACAAATGTTACATTTGAAGTTTTATTAACAGAGAAGTTTTTAACTGTTGAAGTTCCTGTTACAGTTACATCTTTTGCCAGAGAAATTGTTGTATCAGTAGAAGTAAATGAACTGTTCAATGAAACATTAGCGGCATCTGTTACTGTAAATGTGGCAAATTCTGCATTACCTGTAACTGTAAAATCATTTGAGTCGGTAAGAACAACTTCTTTTGCTTTTATTCCAGTTGAAACTAAAACATTTCCAGTAGTTTTTGTTACTTCAATCTTATTATAAACAGTTGTACCGGCTGTAACATTCTGAGTAACTGTACCATTAAGAATGATTACACTGTCATCAGTTTCAGTGAAAGTTCCAGTATCTTTTAATGCGCCACCAATCTTGAAAGAATTACTTGTTTTTATATTTCCTGCGTTAGTAACATTTCCTAAAGCTTCTAATTTTACATTGTTTGTTGCAGTATCAAAAATTGTATCTTTTGTAACATTTAATGTCTGGAATAATAAATCTGTTTTTGCAGTTTTTGTAATTGCCGCAGCATTAATTGTTACATTACCTAAGTTACATTTTGTACCATTATTATCAGTAATGTTACCTGAATCAGCACTTAACAGAGTATTGTAGTAATCATCTGCAAGAGTTGAATTACCTGAAACAAGAGGTTTTCCATTATGGATATATTTTCCGCCATTTTCAATTGTAAAGTTTCTTCTTACTCGAATTAATGCAGAGTTTGTAACTGTAATACCATTTGGAATAATTAAATCCCAGAAAATTCCAGAAAGTGTATTATTTGCGTTTAATGTTACATCTTTTTTATGATAAGCAATATTTGAAGCCTTTGTTCCACCAACAATGCCATTAATTGCAAGAGAACCTGTTTCTTCATTTTCATCCCAGGAAATAATTCCTTCATTTGTCATGGCATAAACTGAATTTTCAGAAACATTCTTTCCAACCTGATGGAATTCACCGCCATTTTCTACAGAAAGATTTCCAAGGATTACTTTTTGAGTTCCAGTTGTAACATTTCCTTTTGTAATAGTGAAATTCTTTACAGAACCAGAAGTTTTTTGAGTAAGATCATTTTCACCAATTTCAAGATTTCCGGCTTTATTTACTGTAATATTACCAAACTCAGACTGTTCAGCTTTGGCAGGTGAATCTGGAATGAAGTTTACAGTTCCATTTCCTGTTCCATTGAAAATCCAGTTTATATCTGAAGAAACAATGGCATTATCACAGTTTACAGTGCGAGTTGTAGTATCATTTTGAGTGATAGTAATTGAAACCAAATCTTTTACTTCATCAGTTGTAGCATCATCACCAAAAATAACTGATGTATTTACAAAACTGATTGCTTTTCCCGAACCAGTTAGGTTTGATTCAAAGCTGGCATTAACAGTATTAAGAACACTGTTATAAGTAAAATCTGCATTTCCTTTAATAACTAAATCTGTTGCTGTAACATTATTATTAATTGTTGCATTTTCTTCTATTAAAACATCTTTAGAATTAACAGCAGCATTGAATAAAGTATTTTTTGAAACTGATAAATTGTCAGTATTTACGGCTTTAATAAAGTCTGCATTTCCTGTAACAGTAAGATTATTTATTTTATTAATTTCACCATTAAATGTGATTTTCTTAGATGCATCTGTAATTAAAACATTTAAATCATAAGTTTCTGAAACTTTTCCGCCAATAGATATTTCACTGGCAGATAATGTAACATCATTTGCAAGTGAAACAGATCCTGTATAAGTTTGAGAAGTTGCAGTTGTTACATCACCTTTAAGTTTAGAATTTCCAGTTACTTTTAAAGAACCTGTTGTACTTATTACATCAGACTGGAAATCAGCCAGTGTTGATGAAGTAATAATAATATCTTTATCTGCAGTAACAGCACCAGTAATTGTTGATGTTGCACCTTTTATTACAAGATTTTGCTTTGTTGTAACTGTTGAGTCTGCTGTTAAAGCTTGTGCATCAATTGTAATAGTATCGTCTGCATCAATTGTACTTCTAAAATCAGATGAAACTGTTTCTGTTATATCAATTGTACCAGTTGCAGTAACAGCTCCTGTAATTGCTGAAGTAGAACCGGAAAGTTTAAGATTATTAGCAGTTGTAACTGAGGAATCGGCAACTAAATCTTTAGTTGTTATTGTAATATTTCCACCAGCGTTTACTGAATCTGCTATAGTAACTGAACCTGAAGTTTTAGAAGTTGAAATTGTCAGATCATCTGTTGTTAAAATCTTTCCTTCGAAAGTAACTGTTTTACCAGTTGCAGTAAGATTAAGAGATTTTGCTCTGGCACCGTTAGCAGAATTTGCAGTTACTGTAAAATCAGATGTAGAATTTATTACTAAATCTCCAGTTTCTGCAGTTTTTCCAATTGTAACTTTTCCTGTAAATCTATTTGCACCACTTAAAGTTAATGGTTTTGAGTTATCATTATTAAATAAACTTGTTTCTGAAATTGTAAGGGCCTTTGTGATGGTACCAGTTGCATTTTCAGTAAATTCAAGATTTGCATATCTCTGTCCCATTTGTACAGAAGAAGCATTTCCATAATATTCAACCACGGAACCGGCATTATTTGAAATTCCAGAATCAGCAGCTGCACCGGAAGTAATTCTATTGGTTAAAATTGTCTGAGTTCCTTCAAGTCTAATTCTTCCGTTATTTGTAATTGTACTTCTGACTGTTACATTCTGATTTCCTAAATCCAGAGATTTTCCAGAATCAACTTCAATAAGATATACATCAATTGGTCCGGTTTCAGAAGAATCTAATTTAAGAATACCAGAATCATTGTCTTTAATATAAATTTCGCTTAATCCCGTATCAAATGGAGGATAGAAAGAAGCGGCTTTATAAGTATCAGATTTTGAAGACCAGTTGTCTGGATCAAACCAAGAAGAACTGTCCCCTTTTCCATACCAGTAGAACTTTCTGATAAACCAGTTGTTTGTTGAAGCTGGAGTTCCTTCTGAAACAGTTCCACCCCAATCATGAGAAATATCATTTACAGAATCTGAATATTCTACTTTTGTAAACTTAAAGCTTGAATCTTCTTCCACAGGAACTTTTGCTACAGGAATATTAATTTTCCACCAGGTTGCTTTATTTGTAACAGATGGAGATGAAGCATTTGTTGTAAGAAGATTTGATTTTCCATCACCTGCAGCTCCAACCGATTCAAGAGAATTTGTAATTGTCTGAACTTTATTTGCGGCAAACTTAACTGTAATATTTTCACCCTGAACAGAGAAGTTGCCAAATGTATTTTCATCTGCAAATTCAATTACAGAATTATTTCCACGA
This sequence comes from Treponema sp., assembly GCA_024402635.1. GTDB lineage: Bacteria > Spirochaetota > Spirochaetia > Treponematales > Treponemataceae > Treponema_D. Next base: position 34,284 of record JAKSTJ010000005.1, read on the forward strand.
CCATTGAAAGTTCCAAATGTATTTTTATTTGCAACTTTTACCGAACCGCTTTCTTTTGTTGTAGTTACAGTTGCAAATGTATTGGCACCAGAAATAAGATTTGAACCATCTGTATTTCCTGTAAACACAATTTCTGAAGGTGCAGTTGATTTGAATGTACCATTATTTGTCCAGTCATTATCAACATTAAAATCAGATGAAGTAGAAAGATTTGCACCAGCATTTACAACAATATTATTGAATGTTGTAGTTTTATCGCTGCGAGTTGATAAAGTCTGGGCAGTTGTTCCACCAAAATAAACAGTTCCTGTACTGTGAACAAAATTGGTTTTTGATAAATCAACGTTTCCTTTGAAAGTTGTTGATAAAGAGGCAATTAATTTTCCAGAAGAACCAGAATCACCAGTATAATTTCCAGAAATAATCATTGAATTACTGTTACCAGTTACAATTCCGTTATTTTCAAGATTTGCATAATTCTGAGTGCCGGAAGCAAGAATATTTCCATCAGCAGAAACTAAAGTATTTTTTAAGTTTAAGTTTCCACAAATTAAATCGGCAGAAATTTCTGTATCACCGGATGTATGAGTAAAATCTAAATAAGGAGCGGTTGTTCCAACTGTAAATGTATCATCTGCACTTCCAACTGAAGAATCACCAATTGTTACTTTAGAAGTTGTAAGAAGATTTAATGCAGTTTTGATCTGTCCCCCATCTGCAAATACAATTTGACCTGCAGCAGAAGAATCTGCAAAATTGTTGATTTCTACAGGACCATTAAAGTTTGTTTTTCCGTTTGTTACAATCTGAACTTTAGCAGCTTTTAATAATCTTCCAGTTGTAAATTCTACTTCTGAAGAAGCATTTTTATTAATATAAATCAAAGCGTATGGCAAACTAGATGCATTTTCATTTGGAGTAAAACTTTGATTATTTGTATCTGTAAGATTTAAGGTTCCTGTACTTGTCCAGATGCCTTCATCATCAAAATCAGATTTAAATGTAAAGTTTCCAGAACCAGTAACTGTACCATTATTTGTAAAGTTTCCGTCTGATTCAATTGAATTAGCAACTGTTCCATTACCATTATTTGTAATAGTTTTTCCTGTATTATTTTTTACAGTTTTTGAAACTATGATTTTTCCTGAAGAATTATTTGTTAATGAACCATTATTTTCCAGATTTTCTGTAATTCTGATTTCAGAACTATTTTTAAGAACATTACTGTTTACTGTGTCACCATTGATTGTTAAAACTTTTGAACCTGTAACATCAATATCAGCACCATTAAAATCAGTTAAAGTTGAAGAATTAACTGTTGAATTGGCAGCCAGAACAATATCGTCGGTAAAGATTACATCTGGTGAAGTAATAGTTCCGTTAAGAGATGTAATTTTTCCAAAAGTTGCAGAAGTTGAAGCATCAATAGTACCAAAAATTACAGAGGTTCCCAAATTAACCATTCCAGAACTATTTACATCAACAGCAGTTGTAGAAGTAATAGAACTGTCCCCTAAAGTTATATCTTTTGCATTAAAGGTTCCGGTTACAGTTGTTTTACCATTTGTATGAATTACGCTAACATCATTTGAGCCGTCATTAAAATTAAAGGTTTTGTTACCGGCAAATTTTACTTCACCAGTAGTTGTAAAATCGGTATTTGATTTAATTGTTGCATTATTGTTAAATGTAACAGTTTCAGAACCATCTGCATCATCTGTAAAACTTCCGATTGTAACTTCAGGATTAATTACTAAAGCAGAACCTGAATTTGAAGAAGCTACAGAAAGTTTATTTACCTCAAATGTCTGACCACTTGCCAATGCAGTAAGAGTTCCACCTGTCTTCTGATTCATTTCAATTTCGAAATAAGTTGATTCAGTTCGGGTTGATAAGGTCTGTGCTGTTGAACCAGTGAAAATTAATTTTGTATTATCTGCTCCAATCCATTTTGCAGAATCAACAAAATTTCCAGTCAGAGAAACATTTTTATTTGCATTAAATACTTTTGAAGCATTATTTGTTACGTTTCCGTTTACAACAAGTTCTGCATTCTGAGTAAGTGTTCCATCATTTACAAGGTTTCCATTTAAGCTTAAAACAAAAGCACTTCCAGCAGGATTTGTTTTTAATTCTGGAGTTGAAGCAAAGTTCAATTCAGAACTATTGATTTCGTAAGCTGAATAAATTGCTGTATCACTGTTGATTATGATTTTCTTAAGTGCTTTTGTTTCACCAATAGATGCAGGTGTATTCTGTAATCGGATTCCATTGCCTGCTGTCATTTCCAGTGTGTGAACTTTTGCAGTTGAATCGTTTAGTTTTCCGTTTACAGATTCTAGGCTTATATAACCAGAAATATCAAAAACAGTATCGCCAGCTATGACTGCATTATAATCAATTATAAGATCATCATTTGTTAATTTTACCAGTCTTGAGAATTCAACTTTATTTGGAGTTGGCATAATCTCCATTTCTTTTGATTCAAGACCATTAATAGAAATTGTATCAACAACATCAAGAGTAACTTTTTCACTTACAACATAATCGCTGAATTTAACATTTTTACTCTTAACCAGAATTTCTTCTGCGTAAACTTTTACGTTGGCATCAAAAGTAATATCCTGATTTTCACCATTAATTGTAAGAAGCTTAAATCTATGTTCAGGTGCAGTATTTGAACCTACACTTCCCTTTACAAGAATTCCATCAGAAAGACAAGTTAATGTTAGATTCTGAGTTAAATCTGAAGTTGGAAGAACATCTTTATTAAGTTCAATTCTTTTACCCTTAATTTCAACTGTAGAATCATCACTGCAATTTACAGAAACTTCATTTAAAGTAACATTTCCATTTGTTGCAGTAATATTTCCGGCAGTAACCAGTTGTTTTACAATAGAAACAGATTTTCCAGATAAAGTTTTATTCTGAGCAAGAGTAACAGTTCCTGAAGTTACAAAAGCGGCTGCATCTATGACTGAAACATTTTCATTAAATGTAATATTGCCGGCAGCAGTTGTATCAGAATAAGAATCAGCATTTACTTCAGAATTAAAACTAATTCCCTGACCTTTTACAAGATTAAGTTTTGCTGTAGTAAGATTATCTGTGTTTACTTCAAATGTTCCGGAATCTTTATTTACCTGAATTTCCGGATATTTTGAGAAGGAATTAGGTTTTACAGTTTGATTTACAGTTCCATCAAATATTGCTTTTACAACTGTCCATGAATCAGGAGCGCCAGTATCTGTTAAATCCTCTTTAATATGAATAACACTGTTTGCTACACCAGAAACAGAACCGGAAGTTACAAGAGAACCATTTAATATTGAAGTACCATTTATTTCAAGAGAACCTGTGTTTTTATTTTCAAAATCACCAGTTACAGAAATTGTTCCATTTTGAACAAATGCGCCTTCATTTGAAATATCTGCAGTTACAGATGAACCTGTACCCATTGTTACAGTTTTTGTAGAATTGTTTATAAGTTTTTTTCCGCTTCCAGTTATTTCAAGGGATTTATTTAATGAATAAGTTCCATTATTTGTAAAATCGCCGGAAAGCTGAATATTATTTGAAGAAGTTAATGTTCCTTTGTTTTCTATATCACCAGTTACAGAAAGTTTTGAACCGCTTACAGAAATAGCTGTTCCATCAAAAATAACATTTCCTGTTACAGATGAATCTGCAGGTAATGTAAGATTTTTTTCAAAAGTAACGTCTGTACCGTTTAATGCACCGTTTAATGTAACTGCCCCTTTATAAGACTGAGTTGCAACAGTGTTTACAGAACCGGTTACAGAAACATTATTTGAAACGTCCCCTGCTGTGATTGAATTTCCGTTTACAGTTCCGTTGATAACTGCATCTTTTAATAAAATGTCGCTGGCATTTAAGGTTCCTGTGATTTTTGTAGAACCAGCTGTATGAGTCAATTTTTTCCATGGACTTGCTGCACCAATATTGAATACATCAGATGAATCGTTTCCAAAAGCTACAGTTCCTGTTGTGGCAAAAATTGTATCAGTATTAATTGTACCACCATTTAAGAAACTGATATTTCCAGAAGCTGAATTATCTGAGAGAGATTCAATTGTAACAGTGTCATTAAAAGTAACAGTTGTACAAGTTCCTAAAGAAACCTGAATTGCAGAAATTAATTTTCCAGTAAATGATAAATCACCAGCTTTTGTAATGCCAGCATCAGGAATTACTGTGTCACCTTTGAAATTTACTTTATTTGTTCCAGCCTCCAGTGTTAAAGATGAAGCGGATGCATTTTCAGCAAAATTAATTGCAGCGGCAGATTTTATAGAAGTATTACCTGCATTTGCAAGAATAACGTCTCCAGTAAATCTGTTGTTTCCAGAAAGAATCACAACGCCGGAATCTTCCAGTTTAACTGTACCTGTAAATTGATTGTCACCACTTAATGTTAATGAAGTGGTTGAATAAATTTCTGTATTACCAGAAACTTTTAATAAAGCATCAATTGAACCTGAAGAACCTGCTTCAAATTCAAGATTTTTATAAGTTAAACCTAAAGCTAAAGTTCCTAAAGTTGAACCATAATATTTTACAGTTGAATTATTATCCTGAACAAATCCGTTTGTGTCTGTTGTTACAGTTTGTGATCCATCCAGTCTGATAGTTCCGTTATTTGTAATAGTTTTTGCAGTTACATTTTCATCAGCTAAATCCAGAAGTTGTCCTGCATTTACAGTAATTGATTTTACAGTAATTTCATTATCAAGAATCAATTGATGACTATCATTATCTGCAATATATATTTCACTTAAACCAGAAGTTTTTGAAGGTACATAAGTTAAACCTGTTGTATAAGTTGCACTGTCACTCCAGTTTGAAGCAGTATCCCAATTTGTATTTGTTTTTCCAAACCAGTAATATTTGTAATTAAACCAGTTTGAAGTTGAATCAATAACCTTTTCTTTTACATGATCGCCCCATGCATGAGAAAGATTTGTAGTTGATTTTGAATATTCCACATTTGTCCAGCAGAAATCAGCTTCAGATGGAATATTTGCAAGAGTTATTGTCCACCAGGTTGCCTGATTTGTTTTTGAAGGACTGGCAGAAGTTGTAGTAAGAGTATTTGGATTTGTAACTATACCTTTTGAAATAATATTTGTTACAGTCTGAGTTTTTCCGGCACCAAATTTTGCTGTTATTCCATTGCCTTCAAAATTAAGATTTGTAAATTTATTATTTTGAGTAAAACTAGCAGAAGAATTATTTCCACTTAATGTATAATTTGCAAAATCATTATTATTTCCAGAAATCTGAACTACAGCAGAATCTCCAGAAACTGTGAAGTTTTCAATTTTATTTAAGTTACCAGAGAAAGTTATTCTTGCAGAATCAACTGCATTTTCAAAAGTATCAATTGTATTTGAACCAGAGAAAGTTACATTTGTTCCAGTAGTTTTTGCAGTTACAAAAGTATTTGCTCCAGAAACAGTTACCGAAGCAGATGTAAAGGTTATTTCAGAGGTTCCGCCGGCTGTAAAGGTTCCTGCATTTGTCCAGTTTCCACCGCCAACTGTAAAATTGCTGTCAGTTGTTAATGTTTTACCAGTTGAAATTGCTACATCTTTAAATAAAGTTGCATCTGGAACTGTAAGATTTGTAGTACCATCAAAAATTACTTTTCCATTAATTGCAATTGTTCCGCTAAGATCAACATCTTTTTCAAAATGATTTTCACCAGAGCTGGAATTATAATTTCCTGATGAAGTAAGAGTTCCCTTAAATGTATTTGTTCCACTTCCACCATTAAAAGTACCAGTTGAACTTACATTATCATTGAAAGTTAATGAACCAGATACAGAAGAAATTACGCCGGTTGAAGTAACAGTTCCTTTTATAAGAATTGCACCGGTATTTCCAAGAAGTTTTGCGGCAACTGTATCAAGATAAGTTCCATTTACAGTAAGAGTTGAACCATTTCCGTTCACAATACCATTATTTATTAAATTGCCATAAGTTTGATTTCCAGTTGCTGTAATTTCACCAGTAACTGTTACCAATGTGTCTCCTAATGAAAGAACTCCACAGGTAAAATCTTTATTAATGCTTGTTAATCCTGCTGTGTGAGTAACATTGCCAGTTACGGCAGAATCTGAGAAAGTAACAGTATTTGTTGTTGCAAAAGTTACGTCTTTTAATGAAACATCTTTTTCAAAAGTTACAGTTCCTGTTGAAGTAAAGTTCAGATTACCTGAAGAAGCTGTAGAATCTTTAAAATCAACATTTTTTCCTGCAACAGATAAAGCTTTTGTAAAGTTAGTCTTTCCGTCTACAGTTAAATCTGAAGTTCCAGAAATATTTCCTTCGAAGGTTACAGTTGTTCCTTTAAAGATTACATCACTTGAAGCAGTAACTGTCTTTTTATAATCCTGAGTTGCAACAGTTGTAATATCACCTGCCAGTTTTACATTTCCATCAACTGTGAGAGAATTTGCTTTTCCATCAGCTGCCAGACTGATATTTGAAGTAGAAGTAAGTTTTACATCACCTGTAGAATTTAATATTACATCACCAGAGAATTTTCCATTAAGTTCAATTGCGTTTCCACAATCAATTTCTGTTGTTCCACTGACAGTTAATGTATTTGTTACAATTCCACCGCTTGTTGCTGCAAAAATCAAATTCTTATATTCAGCACCTAATGGAAGAGCCGCAAGATTATCTCCAGTATATTCTACAATTGAATCTTCACTTTGAATAAAACTTGTTCTTGTAACAGTTTTTGCACCAGATAATAAGATTTTTCCGTTATTTTCCAGAAGCCCGGTTTTTACACTATTATCAGCAAAATTTATTTCAGTTCCAGATTTTACAGTTATAGATTTAACATCAATATCTGAAGAAAGAATCAATTCATTAGGAGCTTTCTTTGCAATAATGATTTCTGAAAGTCCAGTATTAAATGGAGGATAAGCAGTTAAAACAGGAACTCCAGATTCAGTTGAACTCCAGTTTGAAGGATTTGTCCATGAAGTATCAGTTGTACCAATCCAGTAGAAAGTTCTGTTAAACCAGTTTCTTGTAGTTCCAGGAGTTAATTCGTCTACAGTTGGACCCCAGTCATGAGTAAGATCTTCTGTAGAATCAGAGAAACCAATTTTGGTATAAATAAAATCAGTTCCAGATGGCTGATTCTGAAGAGTTATTTTCCACCAGCTTCCCTGATTATTTTTTACACCTGCAGATGCTTTTAATGTGTTGGAATTACCATCAGCACCGTAAGATTTTATATTTGCAATTGTCTGAGTTTTACCGCTTTCAAAAGTAACAGTTGTGCCAGGATTATTAAGATTAAAATCAGCAAAACTGTTTGTTCCATTTACCGCAATGTTAGAGTTTGTTTTAGTAAAGTTTACAGTTCCAAAAGTATTGTTACCGTTTATAGTTACAGATGCATTTGTAAAGTTGATTTCGCTGCCAGTTCCTGTAAAACTACCTGCATTATTCCATAAAGTTCCGCTTACTTCAAAATTGCTGTTTGTTATGGCAGAACTACCAGATTTAATTTCAACATTTTTGAAAATACTTCCATTTGGGACAGAGTAATTTGTATTACCTGCGAAAATTGTATTTCCTTCAATAGAAATTGTTCCGCTTAAAGATAGATTTTTTTTATAAGTTGTATTACCTGATGTTGTAGTAAAGTTTCCACTGGAAGATACATTTCCTTCAAAAGTATTTGATTCTGTTCCACCAGTAAATTGACCGGCTGAAGTAAAATCACCAGAAATCAGAACTGTTCCTGAAGGAATTAAATTTCCGCTGCCTGTAATTTCTACTTCCGAAAGGGACAGAGTAATTGTATTCCAGTTTCCATCAACAACAGTTTTTCCTGAAGAATGAGTTAAATTTGCAGAATTAAGATTTTTTGCAGTTACTGTACCTGTTGTTTTAAATTCAACATTATTTGTAATTGACACATCATCGGCAAAAGTAATGTCCCCTGCTTCATCAGGATTTAATAAAGTTGTAAGAACAGCTTTGTTTGAGAAAGTTACATTGTCACAAGAGTTTAATTTTACAGTTTCTGCTGACAAATCATTTACAAAAGTAAGGGCTCCAGATTTTTCAGAATCAATTTCTTTATAAGATGAAGTTCCCGCTGTAAAGATTTGAGCAGTTGTTCCGTTTAAAAGAATTTTACCTGTATTAGTCCAAATGCCTGTATCAGTAAAATTGCCTTTAACAGAAAGATTTCCAGTTCCTGTTACTGAATCGCTGGTTGTAAAATCTTTTCCAACAGAAATATTTCCATCATTCTGTAAAGTTCCTGCATTACCAATAGAAGTTGCAACAGATAAATCATCTTTTACAATAACCGTACCATCGGCTTTTACATCAAGTTTTTCTGAGCAAGTAACAGCTTTCTTAAATTCTGCAGTTGAATCAGCATAAGCAACAAAAGATTTTACTTCCAGCTGATTTTCGGCAGTATAAATTCCTTTGTTTTCAAATCTATTGGAAACTGAAGTTGTATCTCCAGAAGTTGTAAGAGTTCCATTATTCAAAAGTCTGCTTGATACAGTTAAATCCAAAGATTTTCCAGAAACTGTTACATTATCACCATTTTGAACTTCAATCTGATTTGCAATTATTTCAGATGGCGCTGCAACATTTACATCACCTTTAAGAATCACATTTCCAGAAGAATTAACAGTTCCATTAATTTCTGCCAGAGAAATTGTTATATTTCCTGAAGATAAAGTTCCATTTATAACAGTTTTTCCTGCAATATGAACAATATTATTTGAACCAAAATCAAAACTATCGGAAGTTTCATTTCCAAAAGTTACAATTCCTGTAGTGGCAAAACTTGTACTATTTGAAATTGTTCCACCACCATTAAAATTAATATTTCCCGATGCAGAATAATCTGTGAATGTTCCAATTGAAGCAGCACCATTAAAATCAGTTTTTCCACTGGAAACAAGTTCAAGAACATCAGTCTGAATTGAACCGGTAAATGTTACATTATTTGTTCCTGCTGAAATTGAAACAGAAGAAGCTTTAGAACCGTTTTCAAAACTAATGCTGCTATTTGAATTAATTGTTACGTTTCCAGCATTTTTCAAAATTACATTTCCGGTAAATTCATTATTTCCCGAAAGATTTATTGTTCCAGAAGATGCAATTTCAGTTTTACCGGAAACAACTAAATCTGTAGTAATTGTTCCTGTTGAAGCTGGTGCAAACTCAAGATTTTCGTAATTTTGACCTAAAACTAAATCTGCTAAATCTGTTCCATAATATTGAACAATTGAATCAGAAGTCTGAACAAATCCATCAGTTTCCGAAATTACAATATTCTGTGAGCCTTCAAGTTTGATTTTACCTTTATTTGAAAGAGTCTGAACTGTAACATCAAAATTGCCAAAATCAACAGATTGATTTGCATTTACAGTTAAATCTTTTATATTTACAGAATCTGAAAGTTTCAATTCATTATTTGAACTGTCTAAAATTACAATTTCACTTAAACCAGAAGTTTTTGATGGAATATAAGATAAAGCCGGTGTTCCTGAAGAAGAACCGCTCCAGTTTCCAGGAGTATTCCATGAAGAATCTACTCTTCCAATCCAGTAATATTTATAATTAAACCAGTTTGTTGTAGAACCTTTTGGTGATTCTGTAACTGAATCGCCCCAGTTATGAACAATATCAGTAGTTGAATCAGAATTTCCAATCTTTGTATATTTAAAATCATCTTCTAAAGGAATATTAGAAAGTGTAATCTTCCATTTTCCAGATGATGTAAGTTCGTTTTCATTACCAGCAGCACCAAGAGATTTCAGATTTGTGATTGTCTGAACAGAACCATTGCCAAATTCTGCTAAAATGCCGCTGTTATTTAAATTAAAGTTTCCAATTGTATTATTATCAGCAAAGTTTACAGTTCCAGAACTATTTTTATTAAATTCTGAAATTGTATTCTTTCCATCAAAAGTTACGGAAGTTCCAGATACATTTACAGTTGAAATGTTATTGTTACCAGTAAAATCAGCAGCAGTTCCAGATACATTTACTGTAACAAAAGTGTTGTTTCCAGAAACTGTAACATTATTATCTGTAAAACTGATTTCAGAAGATGATGATGCAGTAAAACTTCCTTTATTATCCCAGGAACTTCCCGAAACCACCAGATTATTTGAAGTTGCAAGAGATTTTCCTTCATTAATTACTACATCTTTAAATTCAATTCCATCTGGGACAGAGAGATTTGAATTTCCAGCAAAAATTGTTCTGCCATTTATAGAAATATTGCTTCCAGAAAGAGAAACATTATCAGCAAAGATTGTATTTGATGTTGAAGTTTCAAATTCTCCAGAAGCAGTAACAGTTTTATTAAATGTAAGATTTCCACTTCCACCTGAAATTGAACCAGAAGAAACAACAGCATCAGAAATTGTAATATTTCCTGAACCACCGTTTAATTTTCCAGTAGAAGTATCTGTATAAGTTCCATTAATTAAAACAGAAGAACCTGCATTTATTGTTCCAGAGTTAGTCACATTTCCGTATGATTGAGAACCTGTAGTTGTAATTTCAGCAGGAGAAATAACATCTGTATCAGCTAAAGTAAGACTTGTTCCATTAACTGATCCTTTAAAGATTGTTTTGCCAGTTTCGTGAGTATAGTTTGCAGAAGTAAAATCATCTTCAAAAGTTACAGTTCCTTCTGTAAGCATTTCTGCATCATTTTGTATTTCAGCAGCTTTTTCAAAAGTAATATTTGTAACAGAACCAGCATTTTCACTAGTAAAATCTTCAATAGAAACTGTTCCCTTAAATACTAAATTTTTTCCTACGCTGGAAGAAATTTTCTTTGCTTTTAAGTTATTTGTTACTGTATAAGTCTGTCCCTGAAGGAACATTACTGATTCATAAACAGTTGATTCATTTCCAGTAAAATTGTGATTTACAGTTGGATTCAGGAACATAATATTTCCAGAATTTGTCCAGGTTCCATTATCAACAAAATTATTTTCAGGAGTAACATCTCCAGTACCTGCAAAAATTCCATTGTTTGTAAATTCACCGGTCGGAACAAGATTATTTGCATTCTGTGTAAGAGTTCCAGAGTTTATAAAATCACCGGAACATTTTATATATTTTCCTGCAAAAGTAAGATCCGAACTGTTAGCAGTAACATATCCATTAATCATTAAGGTTAATTCACCGGCATTTCGAACGGTAATCACACCTTCTGTTAAGAAAACTGTATCGCTGTTAATTTCAGAATTTTCATTAAATGTATAATTTCCAGAGTTTGCATTGTTAGTTAATGTACCGATTGTGGCAGATTTATTGAAAACTGAAGATTCAGCCTGAACAACTTCATATTCAGCAATAACTGCCGTTTTTTCAAAAGAAACCTGAGCTGCTTTTGTAATTGTAAGCTTTCCAGAAAAATCAGAAGTTCCTGCAAAAGAAACCTTTTTTGTACCAGAATCTACAGTAAGATTTGCAGCAGAAGCTCCATCAGCAAAACTTAAATCTGAAATTGCCTTAATTGAAATTGAACCGGCATCAGCTAAAATAATTTCATCAGCAAAATCATTTGAACCATTAAAAATCAAACTGCCAGTTGAAGAAATTTTTGTTGTTCCGCTGACAATAAGAGAATCATTAATAGAACCTGAAGCTGTTTCTGTAAAAATCAGGTTAGAATAGTCTGTCCCAAGTGGAAGGGAAAGAGGAACTGAACCGTAGAATTCAACAGTTGAACCGGCACTTTGAGAATAACCGTTTACTTTCAAAACTGTAATTGTTTCATTTCCCTGCAAACGGATTTTTCCATTATTACTTAAAGATTCCAGTTCTATACTCTGATTTGCAAAATCTACAGTTTGATTTTCATTTACAGTAATAGATTTTACTTTTATTCCTGAGTTTAATGTGAGAATATTTTTAGAATCCTGAATCACAATTTCAGAAAGTCCGTTTGTTACCGATGGAACATAATCCAAAGCCACATAAGTTGAAGTTGCACTCCAGTTTGCAGGATTATTCCAGTCTAAATCTTCTTCACCGAACCAGAAGTATTTGTAATTGAACCAGTTTGAAGTTGAGTTTTCAACGCTTTCTTTTACGCTGTCTGGCCACAAATGTGTTAGACTTGTTTCAGAATCAGAATATTCAATATTTGTATAAACGAAACTTGAATCTTCAGGTTTGTTTGTAAGTTTAATCTGCCAGTTTCCAGTTCCATATTTTGTTAATGTATTTTCAAATCCTTCTTCACCATAAGAAGTAATATTTTCAATTATCTGTTTTACATCAGAAGCAAATTTTACAGTAACATTTTTAGCATTAATATTAAAATTCTTAATCTGATTTGCATTTTCAAAAATTACAACTGCACCATCAGTATTAATATTCAATGTTTCAATTGTATTTTCACCGGAAATTACAACATTTGTTCCATTGATATCCAGAGTATTAATTGTATTGTTACCAGAAAGAGTTGCACTTGGACCAGAAATTTCTACATCAAAGAAAGTATTGTTTCCACCAATTTCTGCATTATTTTTAGCAAAAATAATTGTTCCTGCAGAAGCAGTAAATCCATTATCATTCAAACTTGTCCAGTTTCCTGCAACAGTAAAACTTCCAGTTGTATTAATTGAAGCTCCAGAAGCGATTTCTACATTATTAAAGAAGGTTGTTCCATCATTTACTGAAAGAGTTTTTCCTGAGCCTGCAAAAGAAACTGTTCCACCGTTAGCAAGGAATGTACCAGTAGATAAATCCACATTGCCTTTAAAAGTTGATTTTCCAGTTGAAGCAGTTAATTTTCCGTTTCCAGAATAATCCTGATTTACGACAAAAGGAAAATCGTTTCCGTTTACAACACCATTGTTTTCCAAAGCTTCAAAAGTTTGAGTTCCAGAAGCATTGATTGTTCCGTTTTCAGTAACTTCAGTTTCACCTAAAGTAAGAGCATCACAAATCCATGTACCGTCAACAATGGTTTTGCCATTTTTATGAGTTAAACTGGCAGTTTTAAGATTTTTTGCAGTTAAAGTTCCTTTATTAATAAAAGTAACCATACTTACAATTTCTGCATCATCTTTAAATTCAATATCAAGAATTGTATCTCTGTTTGTATCATTAACAGTATTTGTGAAATTTATGATTTTTATTTTATTGTCAAAAACTGCATTAGTACTTGCCGCAAGTTCCAGAGAATTAATTGTCATTTCATTTACGAATTCAACCGAACCGTAAAGAACAGAAACTCTTTCATAAGTGGCACCAGTTTTTCCTGTAAAAATCTGATTAGTACTCCACATTGGAAGATTAATTTCACCTGTACAATTCCATTCACCTGCATCTGTAAAGTTTCCGTTTACAATAATTCGTTTTGAACCATTTACAGTTCCAGGTGCAGAGTTTGTAAAATCAGTTGAAGAAAGACATTCTTTTGAAATATTTAAGGTTCCATTATTAATAAAGTTTCCTTTTACTTCAAAAGAATTACAATTAAGAGTTAATTCTCCGTTATTTGTAAAATCTCCTTCAATAACAATTTTATCACCTTCAAGAGAAATTACAGAATCAGAAGAAGTTGAAACATTATCTTCAAAAGTAAGAGTTTTTCCATTGGCTACAGTAATTGAACCGTCTAAAGCTAATTCAGTTTCATTTTGAATTGCAGCATCACCATTAAAACTTAAATCTCCGGAAAGAAGATTTGTTTTTAAAGTACCAATTGAAGCATCACCATTAAAATTAACCTGACCTTCATTGTTCCATTGAACATCAACAATTCCAGCAGAAAGAGGATTAACCCCAGTAAAGTTTACAACTGAAGATGGAGTTGAAGAATTATTGATTATGATTTCTTTATAATTTGATGAAGCTGATGGCTGGAAATTCTGTCCACCAGTTTTTTTACCATTAAGAGTAATTGTTTTATCAGGATCAAAAGTTCCAGTATCAGTAAAATTGCCGGAAACAATAATATCATCACCTAAGGTAAGAGTATTTGTAACAAACAAATCCCCTGTAAAATTGAAAACTCCAGTATTATTAAATACATTTCCAGAAATTGTAACCGGTCCTATAGTCATTGATTGAGTAGTTGTACCATCGCTAATATTCTTAAATGAACTTGGAATATTAGTTACATTTCCATTGAAATTAATTGGACCATTATTAGAATAATGAACACCTAAAGTATTGATATAAATATTATTTTCAAATGTTATTTTTGCACCAGAATTACTTTTTACAATCTGAAGATCATATTGCTCTCCATCAACTGCAAAAAAGGATGAAGTATTATTTGACCAGTTATTAAAGAGAACATTTGAAGATACAGTTCCGCTTTTATGATTAAAAGTTCTATAAAATCTTAAAACTGCAGGAGAGGAAGCTGTAATGTCACCAGAAACTTCAAGATTTCCAAATTCTTTGTTGCCATCAAGTTCAAGACCATTATTTGCAATAAATCGAGAATTGTCCTTAATTGTATGAGTTCCTGCTAAAACAGCATGACCATCTACAGTTACTACAGAACCATTAAAACCTGAAAGTTCTGCTCCAGATTCAAGAGTAAAATCACCGGTAGAATTCAGTTTTCCAGTGGTTCCTAATGAAACAGTTGCGCCAGTTTTTATAGTACAATTGGCAGTTGAAAGAGTGTCAGATACAGTTAATATTCCTGATTCAACAATTAAATTTCCAACAGAAGCATTTGTAACAGATCCACCGTTTACATAAAGAATACCAGTGCCAGAATAATTACCAAAATTAATTTCCTGTGGTGATCTTAATCTGAGTTCACCGTTATTTATAATAGTGCCGGAAGAATTTAATTCTGTTGCAATTTCAAATGATGAACCGGCAGCAATAGTCATTGAAGCACCAGATTCCACAATTACTTCACCAACTAAACCAGAAATATTAATTACCGGATAATAAGCACAGCCACCAGGAATTTTTATTTTTGTAGCAGCTCCAAAATCTGGAACTTTAGACCAGTTGCTTAAATCACGACAGTCTGTATTGTTTCCAAGCCAGACAATATATTCATCTTCATCAAGAATAACGGAACCTTCACCAGTAGAATTAATATTACCATTACTTCCTGATGTATCTTTAATTACAATCTGAGCACCTGCAGAAACATCTGCATTAATATCACCATCACCTTTTACTTCATTCAAAGTTAATGAAGAACCTGTATCTCCAGTAATTGCCAAACCGCCGCCAGGATGAGTTCCTTCATCTTGACCTGTTATAACCTGATTACATGTAACAGTAATACCTGAACCTAAATTAAAAGGTCTGTTATCGGCAACTGTAGATAATGCAGCTTTTGCAGTTAAATCTATGGTTCCAATGTTTACATTTCCAGAAGAATAACCGCCGCCTACTAAAAATGATATACCGCTGGAATTGATATAATAATCAGCACCTGGAATAACTTCACCAAGAACTAAATTCTTAGCATTTAAAGTTGTATCTCTAAATATCAGTTCAAGAGGACTAGCTAATTTTGCAGTCTGATAAACAGCGTTAACATCAACATCAATATCAACTACAATCTGATTTACATTAAGAATAACATCATCTGTATTTCCAGGAAGAACTGCAGCTGCAACATATGAAGCTTGTTCTTCATCATAAACCTGCCAGTTACCAAGAGTTGACCATAACTGACCGCCCCACCCTGTGTACTGGTATTTAGCAGCAGAGACATGAAAACACAATCCCATTAACACAAACAGGATTGCGCAAAATTTTCGAGAAAGAATTTTTAATGTCTTAAACAAACTGTTCATCTACTCTGCCTGTAAAACAACTGAAAATACTTTTAGTTATTATTTTACTTTTTTAATATCGGCGGAAAAGAAAACACTTTTTATATTTTTTTGAATAAACCCACCCTTTTTTATTCTATTTTTTCAAAAAAGCAGCAAAAGGATTATATGTTTCCCCGTCATCATCCTGTTCTGCCATATATTTAGAAGCTGTTTTATCCTGTTCAACAGAAGAAGCTGTCTGCAATGCAATTCGTTTTTTTTCGCCATCAACTTCTTTTACAACTACAGACATTTTCTGTCCAGGTTTATAAAGTTTTTTAAGATTTGTACTTGCACTTACATCTTCCAGTTCTGAAATATGAACAAGACCATCAATTCCTTTTCCAATATTTACAAACAATCCAAAATCAGTAATTCTTGAAATTGTTCCATCAATCTTTGTTCCTTCTGGATAATCTTCTTCAGCAGTATCCCATGGATCAGCCATAAGAGCTTTTAAACTTACAGAAACTTTTTCATTTTTCCAGTCAGCTTTAATAACCTTTACTTTAATTTCCTGACCTTCTTCCAGTACATCAGCAACATTTGAAATACGTTCCATAGAAACTTCACTGATTGGTAACAAAGCTCTAAAACCATTAATATTTACAAATGCACCGAAACTCTGCAAAGATTCAACTTTAGCTTCAACAATTGTGCCTTCTTTAATTTCAGCAGCAATTTTTGCCATCTGAACATTGTATTCATTTTCACCAATTTTACGGTTAGAAACTAAAATGTTACGTCCTTCATTTTTATATTCAGTAATGAGGAATGTAAGATTTTTTCCAACGTAAGCAGAAGGTTCTTCTTTATTCTTATAACCCATCTGTGAATATGGACAGAAAGCTCTTGTTGAACCGATTTTTACTTCAAATCCACCTTTGATTTCAGATTCAACATGACCTTCTACAGGAATCTGATTTTTAAATGCGTTTTCAATCATTTCTTTATCAGCTTTACCACCAGCAATTTTTGTAGTAAAACGCATTTCACCATGAACTTCACCTGTAAAGAAAACTTTTATTTTATCCCCTTCCTTTACAGAAACATTTCCGTTTTCATCTGCAAGTTCAGCACGATCAACAACGCCTTCTGACTTTGCACTTAAATCAATAAAAATAGTTGAATCAGTTACAGCAACAACTGTTGTTTCAAAAGCCTGACCAATCTCAAATCTATTCTGCATATGTATAAATCCTCCAGATATCAATTTATTCTATATAATAGTATAACAATTCAGATGAGAAAATTCCACCTAATTGAAGTTACCGTGCGGCAGATCATTCTTAATTTTTCATTTTATTTACTCTGTCCCATTTGTCAGATTTTTTTTCTATGTAACTAGAACTTTCAGTTTGATATAATATGAGTTATGAAATCAATCTCAGAAACATCAAAAGGTATTATTTTCTTAATCATCTCTGCGTTCTTTTTTGCTTTAATGGCCGTTTTTGTAAGACTGGCAGGAGAGATTCATTTTATACAAAAGGCTTTTTTTAGAAATTCAGTTGCATTTATTATTGCTTTTATCAGTATTGGAAGAGAAATTAAAATCAAAGGAAAAACCGCTGTTGCAATTCCCAAAGGAGCAATGTTTTATATTATTTTAAGGGCAATTGCAGGGTCTATTGGAATTTTTGGTAATTTTTATGCAATTGATAGAATGGTTTTATCTGATGCGGCTATTCTTAATAAAATGGCACCTTTTTTTACAATTCTGTTCAGTTTTCTTTTATTAAAAGAAAGGGTAAAACCTGTTCCAATGATTGCAATAACAATAGCTTTTTTAGGAGCAATGCTGGTTATTAAACCAGGATTTAATTATACAAGCAGCGGTCCTGCACTGGCAGCTTTTGCAGGAGGAGTTGGAGCAGGCTTAGCCTATACCTGTATAAGAAAATTAAGCAGTCTTAAATGCAATGGAAAAATCATTATTCTTTTCTTCTCTGTTTTTTCCATGATTATCTCTGTCCCTTATATGATTTTTAATTATAATCCAATGACCTGGGGACAGTTCCTGTTTCTTTGTGGCGCGGGAATTTGTGCCGCCTTTGGACAATTTTCAATTACAGCCGCTTATTATCATGCTCCAGCGGGAAAAATCTCAATTTATGATTATTCTCAGATTATTTTTTCAACAAGCCTTGGATTCATTTTCTTTAATCAAATTCCTGATTATTTAAGTTTTATTGGATACGGAATAATAATTACCATGGCCATATGGAATTTTATTTACAATAGAAAAAAAGAATAGAAGAAATTATTATCCTTTTAATTTACTCTGTCCCTAACGTCACTGTTCAGTTTGGCTTATAACTGCAAATTATTCTGTGACGTTTAGTAGTTTTGTAAACAAAACTAGATGGCGGATCATACTTTAAATTTACTCTGTCCCTAACGTCACTGTTCGGTTTATCTTTTAACTGCAAATTATTCTGTGACGTTTAGTAGTTTTGTAAACAAAACTAGATGGCGGATCATCCTTTAAATTTACTCTGTCCCATTTGTCACTGTTCGGTTTATCTTTTAACTGCAAATTATTCAGTTATTTCAATAAATCTTCTGGAATCGATTCGGCCATAATCTTATATGCCTGTTCACTTGGATGAAGATGATCGCCGCTGTCATTTCCTGCACCAAATCTTTCTGGAAAATCAGGATTCCGAACTGCCTTGTCAAAATCTATACAACCATCAAAATCACTGGAAACTCTAAGCCAGTTATTAAATTCATTTCTGATTTCGTCTCTAAAAGAAGCATAAGTTCTCCAGCCATAAATCGGAAGCAAAGTTCCACTATAAATTTTATATCCCAGTTTTCTTGCATGCTGAAGATAAATGGATTTTACACCTTCAACTAAATCTTGAACTGAAGGCATATCTGACCATGGACGAAATTTATTTGTCTCTGTCCCAACTGGATGGATAATATCATTTATTCCATGCTGAATGATTACATCTCTTGCCCCGGAAACTTCCATTTCTACAGGAAAACGAGTTTGTCCCTTTAATCCATAAGCTGCGTAAGTGATACAATCATACTGACGTAAAATTCTAGTTCCACTGACAGCTCTTCGAATAATTGCCACATTTCGGAATCCATTTTCCCAGCATCTGATTGCAAGATAATCAGGCCAGCTTTGAGCAGTAATTGAATCACCATAGCAGATTAAAGCACGATTTTTTTCTTCGGTAAAAATATCGATTGTATTCAAAAAATAAAACCAGTTTGTATTGCGGCATAAATCATCTGGAAATTCCTTTTGTTTTGCAAAGTTTCCGTAAGCATATTTTCCTGATGAAAGTGGACCTGTGATTAAAGTTCCTGCGTTCATTTGTGTAAAATCACCAAGATACATACTGATTTCAACAATTTCACCAGCAGTAACTTCAAATGGGATTTCATCGCTAATTTGCTCTGTCCCATTTGGAATTAAAAAAGAAGATTTGCCATTAAAAGTAATATTTACAGGATTCCAGTCTGATTGTTTTGAAACATAAGCTTCTGAAATTGTAATTGGCTCTGTCCCTGTTATATTAGAAAACTTAAATCTAAGTTTATTCCCGTTAAAAACAATTCTAACCGGATAACGAAGAGTAATATCTTTACTGTAAATTGATTCTTTACGATCTGTGATAGATGTGGCATTTCCCCAGCAGGAAACCCATTTTGAAAAAGTCTGTCCGTTCATTGGTGCACATTATGCCATACATTTGGGACAGAGTAAATTGAAATATCTAATTTAGTCTGTCCCATTTGTCATCAGTTAAACAAAAAAAACTGAGCCCGATTTCAGACTCAGTTTCTCTTAAAAACCACAAAGAGTTTATTTGAATAATTCTACAACTTTCTTTAATTCATCAACAATTTGAATCTTCTGTGGACAATGTTTTTCACAGGCACGACAAGCTATACAATCAGCAGGATTACCACCTTTCTTTAATTCTTCATTATAATTCCACTTAAAGCTGTTTGCACCATATCTTCCAGCCTCGTTGAAAAGTTCAAAATAACGAGGGATATTGATTTTCTTTGGACATCCATCTGTACAATAACGACAGGCTGTACAAGGAATTGCAATTGTATTTTTAATAAGATCTGTTGCTTTCTGAACACAAGCTCTTTCTTCTTCGTTCAAAGGTTTAAAATCTTTCATGTAAGACATATTGTCTTTAAGCTGTTCCATATTGCTCATTCCAGAAAGAACTACAAGAATATTATCTAAACTTGCTGCATATCTGATGGCCCAGCTGGCAACACTGGCAGAAGGATTGTAATCTGTGAAAACTTTTTTTGCATCACCCATAACATTTGCAAGACTTCCACCTTTTACTGGTTCCATAACTGCAACTTTTTTTCCATGTTTCATTGCAATTTCATAACATGCACGACTCTGTACATTATTACTTTCCCAGTCAATATAATTTATCTGAAGCTGAACCAATTCAACTTCCGGATGTTCTGTTAAGATCTGTTCTAAAACTTCAGGACTGTCATGAAAACTAAAACCTGGATGTTTAATTTTTCCTTCAGCTTTCATTTTCTGCATCCATTCAAATCCATGGAACTGCTGAGCCTTTGCATAATTTCCAACACCCATTGCATGCATGAAATAATAATCAAAATATTCAATATTACATTTTTTTAACTGTTCGTTAAAAATTCTGTCTAAATCACCTTCTTCTTTTAAATCCCAAACAGGCATTTTTGAAGTTACCTGGAATTTTTCACGTGGATATCTTTTTGCTACAACTTCACCAAAAACTCTTTCACTATGACCACCATGATAAACAGCAGCTGTATCAAAATAAGTAAAACCTTCAGCCATGTATGCGTCAACCATTTCTCTGGTTTTTTCTAAATCAGCATGACCATATTCTTCACTTTCTGAATAGGGAAGTCTCATCAGTCCGAAACCTAACTTTTTAATTTCCATAAATAATACTCCTGATTTAATTGTAATGAGATTATTTCAATTTTATAGAAAATTTCGTTTTCAAAATTGTATTTTTATATTTTACTGTAGAATCACAAATAAAAGCTGCTCATTATTTCATCAAAATTTCTCTGATAATCGCTTCACAACCTTCTCTGATTTCAATATAAACCTGATCAAAATTACCTGTATACCAGGGATCCGCAATTGGTCTTCGTTTTCCTGCAAATTCCATTAATAATTTGATTTTTCCTTTTGGATCTTCACGCCAGCGACGATTCATGTAATATAGATTTTCATCATCCATTCCAATCAGAAAATCATAATATTCATAATCAGCTACTGTAATCTGACGAGCGCCTCTTTTTGTAAAAGGAATTCCTTCTCTTTTTAATATATTTTTTGTTCCAGGATGAATATCATTTCCAATTTCTTCGGTACTAGTTGCAGCAGAATCAATAATAAAAACACTTTCCAAACCAGCCTTTGCAGCCAGATCCTTTAAAACAAATTCTGCCATTGGTGATCTGCAAATATTTCCATGGCAAACAAATAAAATCTTAATTTTTTCCTGTCTCATAATCTTTTATATTATAGAACACTCACAAAAAAAAATCATTTTATTTATTAGTTTATGTAACTATCCCCAAAGTATTTTGTTGTTTTAAGTGATAACGGCATGGGAATTCCGTTATCTCGTATGAAAACACAACCAATTTTCATAACCGACCTCCTCTCCTTATTTCCAGACCTTCAAAGTTTTTGGGGGTCTGGATTTTTTTTTGGTATATTCTTCCAATTTAGTCTGTCCCTAACGTCACCGTTCGGTTTGTTTTATAACTGCAAATTGTTCAGTGACGTTTAGTAGTTTTGTTCCAAAACTACGTGGCAAATCATTCTTCAATTTAGTCTGTCCCATTTGTCAGAATTCTTCATTTTTAATTTTTAATTTTTATGGTATAATTCATTTCACTTATTATTGTATTAACAGATACTTTTTAAGGAGTTTTTTTTATGGCAGATATTCATGTATTTCCAGATGCACCAGAAGGTACCCCTAAGGCAAATTTCGTTCATCTTCATGTTCACTCTGATTATTCGCTTCTGGACAGCTGCTGTAAACTAGATTCTCTAATTGCAAAAGCTAAAAGTCTTAATATGCCTGCCCTTGCATTAACTGATCACGGAAATATGTTTGGTGTTTTAAACTTTGAACATATTTGTCATGCCAATGGAATTAATCCTATTGTTGGATGTGAATTCTATGTTGGTGATGATCATACAAAGCAGGAAAAAACTAAATACGGAAAACATAACTACCACTTAATCCTCCTTTGTGAAAATGAAACTGGCTATAAAAACATGAGCTGGCTTTGTTCCAATGCAAATACAGAAGGTCAATATTTCGGCAAACCTCGTATTGATTTTGAAATGCTGAAAGAACGTCATGAAGGTTTGATTTGTCTTACTGCTTGTATTGCCGGAGAATTACCACAAACTCTTATCAATGATACAGAAGAAGCCGCAGAAGAATTAATTCTAAAATATAAAAATCTTTTTGGTCCTGATCACTATTACATCGAACTTCAGGATCACGGACTTCCAGAACAAAAAGAAATCAATCCTAAACTTATAAAACTGGCTAAAAAATTAGATGTTCCATTAGTAGTTACAAATGATATTCACTATATGGAAAAAGAAGATGCTGAAGCTCAGGATGCGTTACGTTGTATTGGTTTTAAACAGCTTTTAAGTGACAGAGACCGACAGACAATGGGTGATGGAAGAACTGAATGGTATTTCAAAACTGAAGAAGAAATGAGACAACTCTTCCCGGATTTACCTGAAGCTTATGAAAATACAATTAAGATTGCAAACATGTGTAATCTTACAATCCATCAGTATTCAACTCCTGAATTAAAAACCTGTCTTCCACGTTTTGAACTTCCAAAGCAATTTCAGAAGCATGAAGATTATACAAAAAATCAGGATGATTACGTCCGCTACATTGTTGAAAAGGGACTTCGAATGCGCTATTCAGAAATTACTCCTGAAATTCGAGATAGAGCTGAATATGAATTAGGCATTATCTTTAAAATGGGTTTCTCGGGATACTTTCTGATTGTATGGGAATTTATTAACTGGGCAAAGGAACATAAAAAACCTATTGGTCCTGGCCGAGGTTCTGGAGCAGGTTCTTTAGTTGCTTACTCCATGACCATTACCGATATTGATCCTTTTAGATTTGGATTGATTTTTGAACGATTCTTAAATCCTGAACGTGTATCCATGCCGGATTTTGATATTGATATGGATTTCGACTATCGACAGGATATTATTGAACATACCCGTCAGCTTTATGGTGAAGAACAGGTTGGACATATTGTAACCTTTGGTACTTTAAAACCAAAACAGTGTATTGCCGATGTTGGTCGAGTTTTAAATATTCCATTAAGTGAAGTAAATATTTTAAAATCCTGCATCCCAGACAGTCCAAAAGCAAAATTAAAAGATGCCTTTGCAGAACCAACAGAAAAATTTCCTGATGGTGGAAAATTAATTCCATTCAAAGATGATCCTAGATATCAAAAACTTTTTGAACTGGCAAGAAAACTAGAAGGTGTAAACAGAAACACAGGTTTGCATGCTTCTGGTATGGTTATTTCTTTAACTCCTCTTCCAGACTGGGCACCAATTTTTAAAGATCCTAAAACTGGTGAAGTTGGTGTTCAATATACAATGGATATTATTGAACCATGCGGTCTTGTTAAGTTTGACTACCTTGGTTTAAAAACCTTGTCTCTTATCCGCTATGCAGAAAATATTATTAACAAACATAAAAAGATTGAAGCTCCGGAATTTGACTGTTCTAAAGTAAGCGAATCTGATCCAAAAACTTTTGAACTTTTCCAGAGGGGCGACTCTGTTGCCGTATTCCAGTTTGAATCTCCTGGTATGCAGAAAATTCTCCGGGAATTTAAACCTGAAAAACTTGAAGATCTGGTTGCCTTAAACGCTCTTTATCGTCCAGGTCCAATGGATTATATTCCAAACTACATTGATGGAAAATGGAAACCAGAAACAATCCACTATCCTGACCCATGTCTTGAAGGAATTCTTAAAGAAACCTATGGTGTAATGGTTTATCAGGAACAGGTTATGCAGGTTTCTCAAAAAATTGCAGGCTTCTCTCTTGGTGGAGCAGATATGCTTCGTCGTGCCATGGGAAAAAAGAAACCAGAAGTTATGGCTGCAAAACAGGTAGAATTTGAAGAAGGTGCAGTTAAACAGGGATTTACAAAAGAACATGCTGCAGAAATCTTTACTATCATGATTCCTTTCGCAGGATACGGTTTTAACAAATCTCACGCTGCTGCCTATTCTGTTCTGGCATATAGAACCGGTTTCTTAAAAGCTAATTATCCTGCAGAATTTATGGCTGCAAACCTTACAAACGAAATTACTTCAACTGACGGACTTCCTGAATACATTGAAGAAGCCAGACGAATGGGTATTCCTGTTGATGCACCAGATGTAAATCGTTCGGATGTTGTATTTGACGTTGTTGATGGAAGAATTGTATTTGGACTTAAAGGAATTAAAGGTATGGGAGATGGAGCTGCCCGTGCCATTGTAAAAGAAAGAGAAACCAACGGTCCATTTAAATCATTTATAGATTTTGTAAAAAGAGCCGTATGTTGTGTAGAAAAAGATCCTGAAACTGGAATTGAAAAATCTGCCATTAACAAAAAAGCAATTGAAGTTTTAATAAAAACCGGCGGATTTGATAACTTAGGTAAAGAAAATGGTACAAATTTAAACCGCCCAACTCTTCTGGCAAATCTTGAAGGAGCTGTTTCTTATGCCAACGATATTATGGCAGACAAAATGGCAGGCCAGGGAGATTTATTTGGAGATTTAGGTGAAGAAGAAAAAGTCTTTACAGATTACCGTTTTACCATTATTGATGATCTTCCAAGAATGGAACTTCTTAATATGGAAAAGGACTGTATTGGCTGTTATGTAAGCGGTCACCCGTTGGATGATTACAAAAAAGCAATTGAACGTGCTGTAACTGTAAAATCAGCAACTTTATCACGAGTAGCAGCTGATACAAAAGCAGAACAGGAAGCTATGGCAGCAAGAGGTGTAAAACCATGGCAAATGAAAAACAGCGGAAAATCATACATTGCAATTGGAATGGTTACCGGATTCAGAACTTTTATTACTAAAAAGGGACAGGGATCTGAAATGGCAGTCTGTAAATTATATGATTATGACGGCCAGATAGATTGTACATTCTTTCCTAAAACCTGGGAAACTATGAGAGGAACTATTAATGAAGGTGAAGTTTATGCATTTAAAGGAAAGATTGATATATCAAGAGATCCTCCTGCACTTTTAGTTGATTCTGTTGAAAATGTCAAAGACTTGGAAAATAAATCCATTACTTCAATCCACGTTTTACTGGAATCAAATTTTAAATCAGAAGAAGAAGTTGTATTTTTAAAAGATTTTTTATTTGATAAAACAGGTAATTGTTCAGTATATTTTCATATGAATATTAATAATAATTCTTACATTATCAAGGCTAATAATCAAATACGACTTTCGCCATCTGATGAAGTATTGAAGGAATTAAAAGAACTCTGCATTGTAAAAGAAGTTTGGACAGAATAATTTACAGAAGGCGCTGCCGCTAACAGGGAGTTCTTACAGGAGAAAAAAATGTTAATTTTATCGATTCTATCTGCTATTGTTACAATCTATACAATTTTATGTGTAGTAGATATTTTTCTATCATGGTTTCCGGGAGCAAAACGATCTTCTGTCGGAAAAATCATTTCAACAATTTGCGATCCCTATTTGAACTTATTTTCAAAAATAAAATTTCTTAGAATTGGCAACATAGATTTTTCACCAATAATTTCAATCGGTATTCTTTCTCTTCTTTCATCTATTCTTGCAGGATTAACTGCTACAGGAAGAATTTATTTAGGCGGAATTTTAGGAACAATCATTCAAATGCTTTGGAGCGTAATATCAATGTTCCTTTTTATTCTGCTGCTTTTTTCGTTTATCAGATGGATTACCCTTGCTTCAAATAGAAACAGTGCATTCTGGAACCAGGTTGATTCATTTCTTCAAAAAGTTGCATACAAAATAAGCAAACCTTTTTCTAAAGGAGTTATTTCTTATAAACAGGCTCTTTTAATTACATGAATTATTTTAATAGCAGGTTTAGTTGTTGGATATATTCTTTCAACTATTTTAACAGGCTTGTGTTACAGACTTCCAATATAAAAAAGGACAAAATTGAAAGTAAATGATATTAAAAATCCGGTTTCTTCAATTTCAGGAATCGGACCTCAATTAACAAAGACTCTGACAAAAATCAACATTTTTACTGTTGGTGATTTACTTCAATATTATCCAAGAGATTACGAAGACCGTTCAAATAAAATACCGATTAAAGATTATAAACTTAGCGGTAAAATTCATACCGTAGCCATAATTACAGATCATCAGTGGTTTGGTTACGGAAACATGAAAACCCTAAAACTGATAATAAATGATGGAACCGGAACAGCTGAATTAGTTTGTTTCAGACGAAGTTTTCTTGAAAAATCAATGATTCCAGGAACAATTGTAAATGTTTCAGGACGATTTGAAATAAAGTACTCAAAACTTCAAAGTTCAACATTTGAAATCACAAAATATTCAAATCAAAACATAAATAATAATGAAATAATCAATCTAAAACCAGAAGATTCAAAAGTTTATCCAATCTACAATCTGACAGAAGGATTAACTCAAAAAACTTTGCAAAAAACAATAGGCACGGCCATTTCTCAATATGTCCGGGGCATTGATAATGAATTACCAGAATCCTTAATTGAATCAAGAAATCTTCTTACAAAACAGGAAGCCCTTAGATTGATTCATCAGCCGGGAAATATTCAGGAAGCAATTTCAGCAAGAAACACACTGGCTTACGAAGAATTGTTTCATTTTCAATATTCAATTGCAGAACGAGCTTTTAAGCATCGAGGTTTTATTCCTCAGGCAAACATTCCGGACATTCTTGATGATAACCCTATTGTGCCCGGACAGAATTCACAGAGCCAAAAATCAGTTTCAGATGAAGAGTTTAAAAGTACTCTGTCCCCTTTACAATTAAAATTTCTTGAAACCTTGCCATTTCCTTTAACTGAAGATCAGAAAAACGTTATACATGAGATGAATCTGGAAATTGACCAGGGATATCAAGAAAGAAACAGAATTCTTGTTCAGTACGAACGAGGAATTCCAATACAAACCAGACAGCCATTTACAATGTCCAGACTTTTACAGGGTGATGTTGGCTCTGGAAAAACTTTAACAGCAATTTTTGTATGCTTAAGAATCATCAGCTGGAAAGGTCAATGTGCTTTTATGGCTCCAACAGAAATTCTTGCAAGACAACATGCAGAAACTACAGACAAACTATTATCACCTTTGGGAATCCGAACAGCATTTTTAACAGGAAATGTAAAATCAACAGGAAGAAACCAGTTGTTAAAAGCTTTGAAAAACGGAGAAATTGATATTATTATTGGAACCCACGCTCTTTTTTCAAATCAAGTTGTATATAATGATTTACAGCTGGCCGTTATTGATGAACAGCATCGTTTCGGAGTTCTTCAAAGACAGCAAATTCTTGCAAAAGGCCGAACAGAAGAAAAATGTGGAATGACTTTTGAACCTCACTTACTGATGATGAGTGCAACACCAATTCCACAAACCCTGGCACTTACTGTTTTTGGTGATCTGGATGTTTCTACTATAAAAACAATGCCACAGGGACGAAAACCAATTCAAACCTATCTTGTAAAAGAAGGGAATGAAAAAAATGCTTATGAAGCTGTTAGAAAAGAATTGCTTCAAGGACATCAGGCATATTTTGTTTACCCTGCAATTGACAGCGATTATGGAATTGACAAACCAGAGGATACTCAAGATGGAAGCAGCAGAAAACTAAAATCTGCACAGAAAAACTTTGAACAGCTTTCAAATAATATTTATCCCGAATATAAATGTGCAATCGTTCATTCTAAAATAGATGAAGAAGAACAGAATCAGATTTTAAGAGATTTTAATCAGGGGAAAATTCAGGTTTTAGCGGCTACAACTGTTATTGAAGTTGGAGTCGATGTTCCAAACGCAACTTGTATGGTAATTGAACAGGCAGACAGATTTGGGATGGCTCAGCTTCATCAGTTAAGAGGGCGAGTTGGGCGAGGTTCTGATCAGTCTTATTGTTTTTTGATTTACAGTAAAAATCTTTCGGAAAGCGGAATTGAACGAATGAAAGCATTAAGACAAAGCACCGACGGATTTTATATTGCTGAACAGGATTTAAAAACCCGTGGTCCTGGAGAAATGAATGGGACTCTCCAGGCAGGAGCATTGGAATTAGGAGTTGCTGATGTTGTAAGAGACAATTTAATTTTACGACAGGCAAGATTAGATGCCTTTGCCATCTTACGACATCAGGCAGAAACTAGAAATCAATAGTTCCTACAACGTAATTTCCTTTTACAGTTTTTAATTGAAGTGTAAGAATTTCACATTTCTGATTCTTTTTTCCAAAATTTGTATAAATTTCAGCTTGAACAACAACCGGCTGTAAAATCTTCTGACTTCTGGTTCCATAATAATCAGCCTGAATTGTGTATTTACCTTTTTTTGCTGATTTTAAACAGAATTCCTCAGGACCATAACCTCGAGTAAAATCCCTTGAGTTATGTCCACCGATTTCAGTTAACTTGTGACCGTAGTAACACTTTTCTTTATTAGGATCAGTAACCCACAAATCAATATCACAATCATCAGTATTCCAGGTTAATACAATTCTTATATCCACAGGGAAATTTTCGAGAACCCGTTTATCATATTTTTTAGTATTAACTTCTTTTTTATGACGATCAATAATTGCATTCATATCATTTAATGCAATCTGTTGAATTTCATCATATCTCGAATCCCAGGCACCTTCTGCAACATGATACAAAGCATCACAAGCTTCCTGATATTTTCCAACTCGTGCATAGGCAAGTCCAAGATCTCTATAGAACAATGGAATTTCAGGTCTAAGTTTTGTCAAAGTCTGAAAAATGTTCAGGGCGTGGTTGTACAAATTAGTCTGTCCCATTTGTCCGGTCAAATTAGTCTGTCCCATTTGTACCAGTTTATTTCCTAACCCACGAAGAATATCAGTATTTTCCAGTTTCATTTCAGCAAGATTTGAAAGAATTCTGATTGCATAATCAAACTTTTCTTCTTCCCAAAAATAATCAGCCACATCCATATAGAAAGATGGAGAATCTTTATAAACAGTTTTTAGTTCCAGATATTTTTTGTACATTTGATTCTGCGAACAGCGTTTTAATGCCGAAATATAGTCAGCATCGGGATTCCAGGCCTGTAAATTTATTGAAGGCGATTTTTTATCACCTCCAGATTTAGTCGATTTAGCCAGAGCTGGAACAGAAGCATTTGCAGCAAAGGCCATTTCAGCTTCTTCACGAACGATAGAATCTTCCATCAACATTGGTTCAGCAAAATCTTCAATCAGCATTTCAGTTCCAGCAGCCTGACGGAAAACACGCCCATCATCAATTTTAGGAACACTTTTCTTGAATTCTTCTGGTTTTGTATTCCACCATTTTTTGAAAACTTCAAAATTTTTCACAACTCTATCAAAATCAGCTTTGGAATTAATTTTTGAATTTCCTGTAAACAAAGTCTGCCATTCTTTTCGTAATTCTTCAGGAGGTTCAATTCCATAACGGATATAATCATTAACAGTCTCTAATACAAGAAGTGAAGTATTTTTAGTTACAATTCCATATTTTTTTGATAATTCAAGAATTTCTTCACTGTTTTTTTCATAATCAATTGATAATTCTTCAATTTTTTTCTGAGCCCAAAGACGAGTTACGTATTTGTCTGATGTGTCATTCCAAATTAGTCTGTCCCATTCGGAAGAAATTTCAACATCGATTTCCTGAGTAATCTTATTTCCATACCCAAAACTAAGTTTGATTTTTCCATTTCGTTTGAGCATAATACCAGACATTGAAAAACTTCTGTTTACCTCTGTCCCCACTGCAGGGAAAACATCTTTAATTGATTTGTTATCATATTCAACATTTATCAAACGTAAAGATTCATTCTTCAAAAGTTCCAATGCCTGCGAATTAGAACAAGTTAGAAGATTAACAAAAGAACCTTTTCCGTTTCTTGCTAATTGTTTTAAAAATCCATAATCAGCTGAAACTGATGAAGAAACAACAGAAAGTGGAATATTGGAAAATTTACTCTGTCCCATTTGTCCCCAATTTTCAATTCCATCACTGAACAAAAGGGCTTCATCATGAGCGATTTTTCCTTTTTCGTAATTTAAGCAGGTAAAACAAGTAGCACCATCATAGTCAGCATCGTTAATAAATTTTTCTATAGATTTCCAGTCAGAAGCATTAAAAACTTTGCTATCAACAATATCATTACTGAACAAAACAACTTCAACTTTTTTTGATACCTGTTCCCCAATATAATCTTTCAACAGCTGCAATTCTTTTTCAATATTTCTATTTTCAGCTGAACTGGAAACATCCCAAAAAACTCCAAGATTTTTTACAGCAGCTTTTTTTGCAGTTTTTGTTTCAATTGGTGTGTAAAAATAAAAACAGGTATTTCTTCCCTGATCTTCTGCAATCAATCCAGATTTTTCTTCAGTTAATGGCAGATCAATTACAAAAGAATCCTTCATTTCAAAATTCTTTCTGGAAAAGTTCAGATTATATCCGGAATTCCAGGCTGATACATCAATAACATTTCCCCGTCCAAATGAAACTTCAGGTTTTTTATTCTGATTAT
This sequence comes from Treponema sp., assembly GCA_024402635.1. Taxonomy (GTDB): domain Bacteria; phylum Spirochaetota; class Spirochaetia; order Treponematales; family Treponemataceae; genus Treponema_D. The sequence goes on from JAKSTJ010000005.1 coordinate 65,001, forward strand.
AAATATTTACATTAAGAGTGATTTTATCTAATTTTGATTTTACTATTGGAGGAAAAACATAATTTCTATTATCCTTCCCATTTTTCAAGGTAACTGGAATTTCTTCCTCATATGTAATCTGAACATGACGACTTCCTTTTGGTGGCAACGGATAAACTCTTGTTTTAAAATTATTTCCCTGAGTTTTTTCAACAAGTCCTGGATCAATATTTTGTCTAACCTTCTCTTCAAAAGCAACTCTGGCCTTTTCCTTTTCTACGACAACACCTTTTCGAAGTTTTCCGTTAATATCCAAAGCATAGCCGGTTATATATTGATTTTCACTAAGTGGAAATTCCAGTTCACCTTCCATATTTACTGAAGAATTATTTTCTATTATTAAATCTACAGTAGTTGAAGCAATATTTCCTGTAATACGAACATCTGCACTTAATTCAGAAACACGAATATCACCTTCTTTTGCATTTTCACTTCTGATTATAAAAAAATTCTGTGCAAAAAGTGATGATGAAAATAAAACTGATAAAAACAATAAAAATATTTTTTTCATAAAAAAAACTCCGCTGATATAGTTACTATTATAACAATCAACGGAGTTTTATGGTAACAATATTTTTATTATGCTACATATGCTTCCAGACGGCGTGTTCTTGTTGGATGCTGAAGTCTAACAATTGCATGTTTTTCAATCTGACGAATTCTTTCTTTTGTAAGATTACATTCATCACCAACTTCTTTTAATGACATTGGTTTAGCACCATTCAAACCATAACGCATTCTGATTACTTTAGCTTCATTTGGACGAAGAGTTTCAACAACATTATTAATATCGTTACACATTGCTTCGTTTATTGCCTGTTCATCTGGACGTGCATAAATTTTATCTTCACAGAAATCAGCAACCTGAGTATGATCACTTTCGCTGTTATTGATTTCAGCATCTAAAGAAATCATTTCGCGAGAAATATCAATCATTTCTCTAACATGGGAAATATCCATATGTAACATTGATGCAATTTCTTCATATTCCTGCTGTTCTGTTTTATTTCCTGAAACAGCCTTTTTAGCATGTTCAATTCGAACAAGTTCATTAGCACGATTTAATGGAAGACGAATTGCACGGCTTTTTTCGCTGATTGCTTTTAATATTGACTGATTAATCCACCATACTGCATAAGAAATAAAATGATATCCTTTTGAAACATCAAATTTATCAATTGCAGTTAAAAGTCCCACATTTCCTTCACTGATTAAATCAATCAATTCAAGTCCATGATTCTGATATTTTTTTGCAACTTTTACAACAAATCTAAGATTAGAATTTACAATCTTATTTTTTGCAAGCTTATCGCCATTTTTAGCTTTCAGAGCCAATTCTGTTTCTTCTTCATGTGTAAGAAGTGGAATTTTATTAATATCCTTAAGATACATTGATAAAACTGAATCATCATTAGTCATAATTGGCCTCCATGAATATTAAATAATATACATTAATAATATGCAATTTCTGTGCCAAGTTTACTAATTTTATAATTTATTTTAAAATTTTATGATTTTTTTCATATTTTTCTCAAAGATTTTAAGTTTTCAATAAAAAAAGCAGATGAAATTGGTTCAAATATGACCAGTTCCATCTGCCCTGCTGATTTTTGTATCAAATTGACACACTAGTTTTTTTTTAAAATCAAAATGGGTAATTTTAACCCAAGTTTTTACTAACTATTTGTTTTTCTTTTTATTGATCATCATTATCAACATTAAAATTCCGAAATATACAAAAAGTGCACCAAAAACTACAAAAAGCATTGTTAAGGATTTTGGTGCCATTCCTATTAAAAGTAACATTGGTGCACCAAAAGCAATACCAGTTCCACTTCCAGAAACAAGATTGTTTGCAGCAGGAGTTTTGAATTCTGGATCAACTTCTCTGACAAGAAGAATTCCAGAACTGATAGTTCCAGTCAGCATACCGAACATTGAAAGGAAACCTTCTTCTTCATAACCAGGATAAAGTTTTTTACACATGATTCGCAGATAAACAAATGTACCAATTCCTCCTAAAATACAAGTAGAAAGGAAAGGAATCCACAAACCTGATAAATCTTCAAAATTAATTCCGGCAATACCACAAATAATCATAACATCAAAACATAATCCAGAAATTCTGCTTAAAAGATAATTGTTCTGATACTGATAGGTCATAATCTTGTTTTTACGGAATTTTGAAATAATTATTCTGAATAAAGCTGCAAATAAAGAACCGAAAATGAAGTTAAATCCCCAGAGAAGAGGTCCAACAGTTTTTAATAAACCAGGTGCAAATTTTCCTAAGAGAGAAGTTATTCCCCACAAAACAAAATATGTAAAAGCATAAACCATAAGAATTAAAGCCGCCTGAATGGAAAGTTTATCAATTGATTGAGAAACCGGCATTTCATTTTCATCCTGGAAAGTATCGATAGTTACAGAACCAGACAATTCTTCTGCAGTCTTATGAACAATTCTTCCTTTTTTTGATGCAATATTAAGATAAATAACACCAACAATACAAGCTACAAGGAATCCAGTTGCAGCAATTGTAAGCCCATAAGAGCGGCCACCTGCAAATCCTAATGCTTCATAAGTTGAACCAATATTATTTGCCTGTCCTGGACCCTGACCGAATCCCATTGGCAAAAGAATTCCACTTGCCTTAAAAAGATTTGGAAGTAATGTATATCCAAGAACAATCGAAATTGTTAAACCAATAATTCCCTGGACAAGATAAGTACTTACAATTAAGGCACCACTATTAACAGCAGTTCGGACACCATTATTTTCTGTTTTCTTTACAACACGTAAGGACATTGCAATAAAACCAAGTGCAATAGCATGATAAGTAATCATATCCAGAAGATTATTATCAATATGAATAGTATTAGAATATTTTAATCCTAATAATAAAAATCCAGCCAGAACAGAAGTTGGCATCAGAGATTTTTTTACAAATGGAATCTTAAGTCTTAAAACATTGGAAATAATCACCATCAAGGCAATGATTCCAAGCTGAATTATAAAATTCCATAACAAAACATTTGAAGATGAATAGTCCATTTTATACCTCTTTAATTTTTATTTTGTTAATTCACTTCGTTTAATCTTCCATATAGAAAGATATTTACGCATATTTTTTAAAGATTTTTTTTCACAAGGAACAATTTCGTAATGACATCCTTCCGAATCAGTAAAAACCAGGTTATTTTTTCCATAAATTGACATATCCGAAATTTTATCATAAGGAAGAGAAATAAGATTTTCCCCGACTGAAATTTCAATTCTATCACAAAATAGTGAAATTGAACCAATTCCCAAATCTTCCTGCTGATGTTCTGCTTTTACAATGTGAACATCCATGTTTGAATCGGAAAAAAGGCAAATTAGTCTGTCCCGTTTGTCATTTATCATCATCTCAAAATAGGATTCCTGCCATTCATCCCATTCTGAAGCAGATTTAAATTGAAATCCTTCTGAGAAAAATCCTGTTGGAAGAATATCTGTAAGTTTTCCACAATTAGAACAATAAATCGAGTTTTTATTTGATGAAATTACATTTATATTCTTACAAATGGGACAGAGACAATAAGCAGTTTCAAATCCATATGCAAGATTTTTCCCCTTGTAAGCAATATTTTCCAAAGATTGTCGCTTATATGCATCTTCATCCAAATCAGAAATAATTTTATTTGTTATTTCCTCTGGAGTCATTAATTTCAGTTCAGAGCTGGAATAAACATTAACAACTGAACCATGCATTTTTCCTTTTCGAATACCAAATCCCCATCTAGGATTAGAAAGATACCCACCTGTAATTTTGTAGGTTACTAAAGCAGCCCCGGAAGTCTTTACAAGTTTGCCCGTTGCTTCAAAAATTGCTCCTGTTTTTCCATTAAAAGAACGATTTCCTTCGGGAAACAAACATACATTCTGCCCCGTACGAAGTTTTCGTATAGCTTTCATTACAGTTAATGTATCAGAAGCACCTTTCATCTTAGCGATAGGTTCAAAGGCCCAAAATAAAAGTTTCGAAACAAAGCCTCGTCTATAAACATGCTCACTGGCAACAAAATACATTTGTTTTTTGAAACTAAATCCAACAAACGCAGGATCTAAATCAGAATTATGATTTGGTAAAACCAGATAAGGTTCTGAAATATCAGGTGCAAGCTCACATGAATATCCAAATTTCATACGTAAAAAAGGAGGGGCTACTATACGAAGAAAAGACCATACACGTTGATGACGTCTTTGAACTTTCTTTTCATTACGTTTTTCAGAAGATGTAATCATATTAATTATTATAACACAAATAATTAATTTTGGGGATTTCAAATTAGTCTGTCCCATTTGTCATCCTCAATTGCTTCATATTAAAAAAAATGATAATATCATCCATACATTTCATTATTAAGAGGAGGAACATAACATATGGTTCCAGTATTAATTAAAGATTTACTTAAATCAGATCCAAAAGGTCAGTCTGTAAAAGTATGTGGTTGGGTTCGCACAGTTCGCGACTCAAAAGGTCTTGTTTTTATTCAGGTTAATGACGGAAGCTGCTTTTCTAACATTCAGCTTACTTTTGACCGCAACAATCCTTCTAATAATGCAAATGTAAATCAGATTGAAGAAGAACTTAAAAAGCTGAACACAGGTGCTTCAGTTCGCGCTACAGGTTTGTTGATTGAATCTCCAGCCAGCGGACAGGCAGTTGAAGTTACTCTTGAAGGCTTGGAATGTCTTGGAACTTGTAATCCAGACGAATATCCTCTGCAAAAAAACAAAATGTCTATGGAATATCTTCGCGAAAATGCATATCTTCGTGCACGCACAAACACTTTTGGTGCTGTTTATCGTGTTCGTAACCAGATGGCATTTGCAGTTCATTCTTTCTTCCAGGAAAGAGGATTCCAGTACATCAACGCTCCAGAAATCACATGTTCTGACTGTGAAGGTGCTGGAGAAATGTTCCAGGTAACAACATTGAGTATGGAAAAAATTGCAGAAATGGGTATTAAAGCTGGTGCAAAAGGCATGAAACCTGAAGATGCAGCTAAGCTTGTTGATTACTCAAAAGACTTCTTTGGTAAAAAAGCTTCTTTAACAGTTTCTGGTCAGCTTGAAGCAGAAACTTTGGCAACTGCACTTTCTCGTGTTTATACATTCGGACCAACATTCCGCGCAGAAAACTCAAATACTCCACGTCACCTTGCTGAATTCTGGATGATTGAACCAGAAATGGCATTCTTTGACTTGGACGATGATATGGATTTGCAGGAAGACTTTGTAAAATACCTTTTGAATTGGGCTCTTACAAAGTGCCGCGAAGATCTGGAATTCTTTGATAAACGCATTCAGCCAGGTCTTATTGCTCAGCTGGAAAGTGTTGTTAATTCTGACTTTGTACGAATTTCTTATACAGATGCAATTGCAAAACTTGAAGAAGCTGCTGCTAACGGTGCTAAGTTTGAATTCAAACCATATTGGGGTTGTGATATTGCTACAGAACATGAACGTTATCTTACAGAACAGATTTTCAAATGTCCTGTAATGGTTTACGACTATCCAAAGGAAATTAAATCTTTCTATATGAAACAGAATCCTGATGGAAAAACAGTTCGTGCCTGCGATGTTCTTGTTCCTGGTATTGGTGAACTTAACGGTGGTTCAGAACGCGAAGCTGATTACGACAAACTTATTGCTGAAATCAAAGCACGCGGTATGGACGAAAGTATTTATGACTGGTACTTGAACCTTCGTAAATTCGGTACAGTTCCACACTCAGGTTTTGGTATGGGATTTGAACGTTTGATTCGTTACGTAACAGGTATGGAAAACATTCGTGATGTAATTCCTTACCCACGTGCTCCAAAGTTGGCAGACTTCTAATATTTTTTTATATTCATATATTCTATTAACATGAAACCTGTTTTAATCTATACTGATTGAAGCAGGTTTTTTTGTGTTCAATTTTATTAGAAAATTTGAAATAAAATTAAAGAATTTATACATTAAGACAGGTCAAATCATATATCTAGCCTGTTTAAATTTCTATGAAAATAATATATTAGAAAGCATAAATTCTTGTGCATTTGGATTTATATTCTCATTTATACCAATAATTTTGATTATTCTCGCTGTATTATCAGGTATTCTTCAGGCATACCCTTCCCTTCAAAATTATGTGATGAACTTTGTAAATGATTTAAAACCTGTAATAGATATTTCATCAGTACTAAATCAAGTAATGACGATGAAATCAGTTGGATGGGTTGAAATAATCCTTGGTATTTGGGTTGTCTGGATGGCAAGAAAACTTTTTTCATCAATTTTACAGGCAATCAATAAAATATTTCACTCTGTCACACAAAGAACAACTTTGTTTAATCAAATCTTTGTTTTCTTTCTTGAATTAGTTTTAGTATTTGCAATTCTTTTAGTTGTAATTCTGATTTTTGTATTCAATAAACTTTCATCTCTTCCTTTTATGAAAGATTTAGAGCAATTCTTACCAATAACTCTACTTACAAAAATCAGTTCAAATATCTCATTAATCACTAATATTATTCTTTTTGTAAGTTCAACAATTTTATTCAGACTTGCATCAGGAGTTAAACCAAAATACCATCTTTGTGCATTCTTCGCAGCATTAGCTACCGGTTCATTTAATATAGTCTCTTTCTTTCTTAGATTGTTCATCGATGCATCAAACTATAACCTTGTATACGGAGCCATCAGTTCGATTATCTTATTGATGATGCAGGTATGGTTCTTCTTTATGATTTTCTTATTCTTTGCACAAGTTATGTTCTGTACAATTTATCGTGAACTTCTTGGACTTGGATGTCTTTATATGATGCCACACAATCCTGGTGAAGATGATTCAACTTGGTCGCATTATAAACGAAATCTTTTCAGATTAAATCCTACAAAAGTCACAAAATATGAAACAAAATTGTACAATCCTGGAGATAAAATATTTGAAGAAGGTGATAATCCAGATTGTGTTTACTATATCAGATCTGGCTCTGTTCATAGAATCTCAAAAAATTCCGAAAGCTATCTGAATCAAGGGGCATTTTTTGGAGAAATGCATTGTATGCTTAATATTCCAAGAACAAGCACCGCTACCGCTTGCACACCATGTATCATTACTCAGATTAAATCTTCTGAATTCTTATCCATGCTTCACACATATCCAAAAGCTTCTTCAAAAGCTATATCCAAAATTTCAACATACACAGCCAAACTTTACGAAATGAATGGAAGTGTTATTTTTGAATCTCAGGATTCTGAAGAATAATTTTTTTTGGGGGGCAATTTAGTCTGTCCCATTTGTACGACATTTTTTTCATCTGACAATTTAGTCTGTCCCATTTGTAATTCCATTTATTCTACTTTTTTTCATAATTTTTTCAAATTTACCTCCTTTTTTCTTTAATTGATTGCAATATTACTTATGCAAGGAGACTGAAATGAGAAAAGCTAGAAAACGTACAAAAATTGGTTTTTATCATGCAATAATACGAGGTGTCGATAAACAGAATATTTTTTATTCCGAAGAAGACAAAAAATTTTTCAAAAACTTAATGAGAAAATATGGCCGCAAGTATAAAATCCTCTATCATGCTTACTGTTTATTGGATAATCATGTTCATCTTCTATTTGAGGATCCAAAAGAAAACCTGTCTGAGTTTATGCAAGTTATTGCATCAGTGTATGCCAGATATTTTAATAAAAAATATGATAGAATTGGGCATTTATATCAAGACAGATTTGCCAGTGAAATTATAGAAAACAATGGATACTATGTTATTGCTCTTCGATATATTTTACAAAATGCAAAAAAAGCAGGATTGTGTAAATCAATCAATTATAAATGGAATAGTTATCATTGTTATAAATTAAAAAAATCATTGATTACGAGGGATAAAATATTCAATATATTTGGAAGCCTTTCTAATCTCATATACTTTTTATCAGAAAGTAATGATGATGAATGTCTGGATATGTCCTTAAGACCTTCCGAAAAAGAAAATTACAATATTGAAAAAATCTGTAAACTACTTCAGTCAAAAACCCCAATCATCAAGCCAGATCTGCCAAAATCTGAAATTGTTGCAAAAATAAAGCTACTTAAGCTCCACGGATTATCAATAAGAACAATCTCAAGAATTACAACTGTTGGTAAATGGATTGTTCAGAATGTATAATTCGTGCAATTCCTGGCAAATAACAAAGATTTCCCTGGTTTGATAGAACTATTATAAAAATCTCTCCATTATTCACATTAATTTGATCAAGAAATTTTAATAAAACCTTTATTTCATAAAATAAAACATTATGTACTTCCTTCCAATGTAAGAATAATATTCAATTACATTAAAATCACAATATTTTAAACAAGAACTTACTTCCTACAGAAATTGTGCAGGAATTATGCAAAGTAGTCTGTCCCACTTGTCCCTCGGTTTATTCTTTTCCCAAAGTAGTCTGTCCCATTCGTCCCTCCTTCCCAATTCCTTCCATTTACATTATAATCAATTTATGTCACGTTCAAAAATTGTAGTTTTAGATTTTGGAAGCCAGTACGCACACTTAATTGCAAAACGCTTCCGTATGTTAGGCTATTACTCAGAAATAGCTCTTCCATCAACAGATTTATCTGCTTTCGAAAATTGTAAAGGTATTGTTTTTTCAGGAGGACCTTCTTCTGTATATGATGAAAAAGTACCTGAATTTAATTCAGAAATCTTAAATCTTGATATTCCAATCCTTGGCCTTTGCTACGGTCACTACATTGTTCAGCTTGGTTATAACGGAAAAGTTGGAAAAGCTGATGTTGGGGAATTTGGATTTGCAACTCTTAATCTTAATCCTGCAGTAAAATCTCCACTTTTTGAAGGAATTGAACCAAGTCAGCAGGTTTGGATGAGCCATCAGGATGGAGTTCTTCAGATAGGAGATGGTTTTGAAGTTGTTGGTTCTACAAAGGATTGTCCGTTTGCAGCAACTCAGAATCTTGCAAAAAAGCGTTTTAGTTTACAGTGTCATTGTGAAGTAAAAGATACTCCATGTGGAAATCAGATTTTCCAGAACTTTGCAAATTATTGTGGCATGGAAAAGAACTGGGATCAGGATACTGTTCTTCAGGTAATTCTTGAAAACATTAAAAAAGAAGCAGAAGGAAAAAATGTACTTCTGTTTTTAAGTGGTGGTGTTGATTCAACAATTACATTTGCACTTTTGAATAAGGCTTTGGGACAGGAAAGAGTTCTTGGTCTTCATATTGATAATGGTTTCATGCGTAAAAATGAATCAGCCAATGTTGCAGATGCATATCATAAATTTGGATTTAATAATTTCATTGTTGAAGATGCATCTGAAAGTTTCTTAAAAGCAATTGAAGGTTTGACTGATCCACAGAAAAAACGAATGGCAGTTGGTGAAAACTTTATTACAGTTCGCAATGAAGTTGTTGCAAAGCAGAATCTTGATGAAAGTCAGTGGATGCTGGCACAGGGAACATTGTATCCTGATATTATTGAATCGGGTGGAACAAAAAACTCTAATACAATTAAAACACATCATAATCGTGTTCAGGGAATTCAGGATTTGATTGCAAAAGGTCTTATTATTGAACCTGTTAAAGATTTATATAAGGATGAAGTTCGCGCAATCGGTAAAAAACTTGGACTTTCAGCAGAACTTGTAATGCGTCATCCTTTCCCAGGTCCTGGACTTTCTATTAATGTGCTTTGTAATGATGGAAAAGTAAAGGCTCAGGATGTAGAAGAACTTCCTTTAGCACAAAAAGAACTTGAATCTATAAAACTTGATATGTTCTGTGAAAATTGCAGTGCAAATCTCAAAAGAAGTGTTCTTCCAGTTCGTTCAGTTGGTGTTCAGGGGGATTTTAGAACTTATCGTTTCCCAGCTCTTCTTGATTTTGGTCCAGCAAAAGAAAATGAATGGCCACTTGGTGCAGAAGCGGCTGTAAAAGGAATCAGGCACTTCCCTGGTAAACGTGAAAAGATTGAAGAATGTTCTTCTACAATTACAAACTCATCAAAATATGCAAACAGAACTGTAATCAAACTTTATCAGAAACCAGAACTTAAAGATGACGATTTAAAATTGCAGGAAGGATATTGTGACCGCCGTCGTTTGGATCAGCTTCGCGAAGTAGATAATATTGTTTTAACAGAGCTTCATAAAACTGGGTGGTATGATCAGATTTTCCAGCATCTTACAATCGATTTACCATATGCGGCCACAGCAGAGACTGCAACATTTGTATTGCGCCCTGTAGTTTCAGAAGATGTTATGACAGCCAGATTTGCAATGCTTCCAAAAGAAGTATTAGGAACTATCGTGCAGAAAATTGCAGAACTCCCATTTGTAGATGCTCTGTATTTTGATGCCACAAACAAGCCTCCTGCAACTTTCGGTTGGGAATAAAAAGGAGGGGAAAGCCGGCACATTGTAAAGTCAAGTGCAACAAAAGACTTCA
>JAKSTJ010000050.1 GCA_024402635.1 Treponema sp.
TGGCAAAAGGATTGCAAACCCTACTCCAAACACAACTTCACGGATCATGGAAATTTCTTTTTTAAAAGTTTATAAATATAGATTCAACAATTTCCTTCATCCTAAAATTAGGATTTTTCCAAAACTCCTGAGGTAGTTCAACATAATTAGGCTCTTCAAGATCAAGATTAAAAACAATAAAAAGCTTATATTTAGTTGGATTTGTTTGAGCAAATTGAAGCTCTCCTGGTGATATATAAAAGGAATTAGAATCCCCTGTTTTTACTTCAACAAAGAACTCATTATTGTTTTCATCAATATAAGACAAATCATAATCCTTAGAATTTGCCTGTCCAGGTTTCAGAATACCAAGATCAACAAAAGCCTCTGATTTTGGATAGACATTATCTTCTCCATATTTGTCACACAAAAGATTATATATTAAGTATTCTCCTTTATTTCCCAAAATTTTTTGATTCCTTTGCTTTTTTTCTTTTCCAGTCCTTGTAAAACTTCCATGACTATTTCTGGATGAAGAGCTATCGTTATTCGATGAAGATTCGTCTTGATATGAAATATCTTTCTTTGTTGGAACCAGATTTTTAAGCTCTGAATATGGATTGATTGTTTGGTTTTCTGAATTCTCCTTTTCTTCCATTTTTTTCAACCAATTTTCAAATTCTTCTTTCCTAGAGAAATAAATCAATATTTTTGCATAATCATCATTAGCAATATAATCCTCATATAACTTTTGGGGATTCAATTGAACATAATTTACAGAATATTCATCTTCCGCATTACAGTCGCTTTGCTTCAATACTAAAGGGTTATTAAGAATTTCAGAAAACTCAGAAGCTATAATTTCATTGACATCAAAATATATGCTATTTTCGTATTTATCAAATGTATAATCTTCGAAGTCATAATAATCTCGTAAAAAGCTTTTTTGCTTATTTTCATCTTGTTTTGCTAATACAAACAAAGCATTCTTGTATTTCCTTTTATTACTGTTTATGAAATTCACCAACTGGTTTTTATAATATGGGATTAAATCAATTGCATATTCAAAACCTGCATTTCTTAATTCTTCAAGATCGGTATTAATGTTCCTTAAAAATTTTATTAACTTTTGAGAGTTATCAATACTGAAGAAATTCTCAAAATCAATATCCGAATCATCAAGAGTGAGACTGTCATTTAAGTTTTTTAATGCCGTAATAAAATTATTCTTTATTTCATTTTGATAAATTTCTGAATCAATTACATTAAGAGAACCAAATTCTTTTTTTATAAGAAATTCTCGGTCTTCCCTATTCTTTGCTCTGAACAATTCTCCTAATTTACTTGATTCAAAACCATTTGTATTAGCAATATTAGTAAATATTAGTTCAATTTTTTCTGAAATTTCATTTACTGAAAAATTAGAATTTGGAACAATAATATACCAGGATGTTACGGATTCTCGAAGACATTCATATTTGTTTGTAATTTTTAATCTTTTACCATCATTTTGTTTTATATCAATTTCACTTACTAATGATATTGATAGCAAATAAATATATTTACTTATGTTTGCATTAGTATCTTTATAGGCACAAGCATATTTCAAGAAATCTTTAAAATATGCTTGAAAACTATCATTTGAATGACTTTTTTTTCCTGATCCCGGAATAATTTCATATTCTTTATCGTATTCTCTACAATGAAAAAGTGTTTTGAAATTTTCATTTCCTGTACGCGGGCCCTTATCTATTATATATTCTTCATTTTTATTAAGAATTTTTGTACTAGGTACATAACATAAATCAGCTTTATAGAATTGTAGCTGTCCTTTATATTTTGCTAAAACCTTCCCCTCTTTCCAGAATTTTTCCATATTAATCGATTGCTTAAAATTCAATGGAACATCTTTTTTCCCTTCAAGTGCTCTGTAAATTGCTCTTGAGACTTCTACACTTTCTGTAAAATTATTCCAATTAGGAATATCAAGCATTAACTTATAGAATGCATTTGAACTTAATTCTGTAACATCATTACAGAAAGAAAACTTTTCAAAGATATTCCTTATACGGATATAATCACATTCTAAGTCTTTTGCGATATTTTCTATTTGTCTTATAGAAAAAACAGGCAAGAAATTCGAAAATTTATCATTGTTTTTTGATTCAGTTTTGAAATTCTGAAGAACATCTCGTGGCGAATATCTGCTATCTCCAATTTCAATCCATGAAGCTTCATTAAATACTTCTAATATATAATTATAAATATTAGTTTGTTTTTCAGTGATATCATAATATCTTCCCTTAGAAACATATTGTCCCTTAAAATGCCCTTCTGCGGCATATTCATTTGACAAATTTGTAAAAAGGGCAGGATCTTGCATAATCCATCGAATAACATCATTAGTAGACAATTTATTCAGTATTACGTCTAAGTTTGTGATGTAAGGTAAATTGAAATAATAAGCATTCGAAAAGCTATATTTTGCTATATACGTCGGCTTCAAGTTAGCAATATACTGAATTTGAATTTCAGGAAATTTTTTCACTCCAAATTTAGAGATAAAATTCTTAAACTCATTAATATCAATCTCACTTAATCCAAGATCTGAAATACTTGGAAAACTTTCATATGAGGGATCAAAAAGTAGTGGAGCCAAATTATTTCCATAATCTACTCCAAAATACAGTTTTTCACTGTCAATTGTTGTTTTTTGGTTGCTATTTGGAAAATTATAAGTCAAAGGGACATCTTTGTTTTTTCCTGGAGGCATCCAATCATTCTCTGAATGATAATTATCCCATAACCATTTTATAAATTCGATTGCCTGTTCGTATTCTTCTACAGAAGAATTAACAGCACTGATAATATTGCTGCGGTCACGATAAGCAAACTGAATTGTTGGAAATATATCTTGCTGTGAAATAATTCTGGCAACAGGATTCGTCTTATCAATCTGTTTATAACTGATAATTTTTTCCAATTTTTCACTTTGTTTAAGTAATTCTTTTTGATACTCTTCTTTTAATGAAGGAACTTTCACCCATGAAGGGATTTTAATATTATTGAAATCACCAAGTAAAAAATAACAAGCATCATCGAGTTCAAGATAATTGTTATTTTGCGTTTTTAATAAAGCAGGAAGACAATAGCTATAATTTGCTTCATTCCACCAGATGAAGGTTTCCACTTGTTGCTGGACAGACCATTTCTCAGATTCTGTGTTTATTATATTGCACAAATCTTTTTCCTTAAATTCATATGCAATATTTTTTCTTTTGGCTAAAGTCTCAAATAAATCATAAGTCTCTTTAGACTTAAACCCTACCAATAGCTTTTCAAAAGAATTTCCTCTAAAAAAAATAGGATATTCAGTTCTAAAAATCATCGGAGAGTCATTTATAGAGATATTTTTCTCATTTACTGTTTTAAATATCTTCTCTTCACATAATAAATCTAAATAAAAATCTTCTAAACCGAACTTAGAAAATGGCATTGAAAATTTAAAGCCATTTCTTGAAAAGTTATTAGGAATTAATATGTTATAGGCAAAATCATACTTTTCTTCAGCAATATATTTTTTTGCAATTTCAATTAAGTATTTTATCTGTTCTTTTGCAACAAATTTATTCTCTTCACTCGAAACAATTGTATTTCTGTGGTCTCCTAATACATATGAGCCATGCATTACACAATTAAAAGGAGAATCTGTATCCAAAAGAGGAAAAAAGGAATATAAACATTCTGAAATAAAAGACTCATAATTTTGAGGAATAGCAATTGATATGAGAACATCTTTATAATCCTCATCGTCTTGTTTTTCTTTTATAGCCTTTTCAATGACTTTAGCATACAAATGAAATATTTCTTCACTGACAGTTTCTCCCGATACTATTTTCTCTAAAGTTACTTGCGTTTTTTCTTTATCAATAATTAAATTTGTTCGTTTATAAACAATTTCTTCTGAATCCGTAAAAATGCTGATCTTTGTTATATTTGGAAGAAATAAAAGGCTTCTTAGATCTATTGAATTAATTTGATTTATGACCGAAAAATCATCGTCTTGTTGTTTTTCATCAATTTCTATTTGAATTGTTGTTACATTTTTTATGTCAGCTCCATTCATATTTTGAGGAACTGCCAACATAGGTACATATAAGTTCTTATTCCTTTCTGCTTGTTTTTTTACTTGTGGATAGTCTTTTATTGAATCATAGAAGTTTTTTGCTATTGTTTTAGAAAACTCAACATTAAATCCACCTGATAATATTTTTACGGAATCAGCCCAGTTGAGAATGGATCTAAATCCTGTACCTTTACTTCCTATGTATTTGCCCTGTTTTGGACTATTATTTCCTTGAACAATAGCTTTTATACCTGCCTTATCAAAATAAGTTCCACTATTAGTTATTGATAAAGTATTCTTTTTATATGTAATAACTACTTCCAAATCGTCTTCTGGTTTTTCCCCTAATTCAATGCTTTTTTGATAAGCATCATCCGCATTTTGAAGTAATTCAAGGATTTCTCGACCGTGATATCCTTTTATGTCTCTTTTCTCGATATTATTTTCAGCAATTAATAGGTCTCGTTCCTGTTCTCGAACATGATCTTCCTTATATTCACTTACAAGTTTATCTATGTATCTTTTAGCTTCTTCGATAGTTTCCATCATTTTTTTTCTTCCAAAGTCTTAGCCTGTGCATTAACCACAGTTTCATGAACAAATATAATTTGTCCTTTTTTATTCTTATAAAAATCAGATTCAAGGCGTTTGAAATAGCCTCGCCTGAAATGAGGGTTCACTACCCCACCAACTGATTCCATTGCATCTACAACTTTATCTGAAGTTGCCAAACGATGATTATTTTCTGTTTTAATACCATGTGGAGCACCATCTGTCAGACAGTCAGGAAAGCAGCTGATATAAGCTATTATGTTAATTGCAAAATGTGCAATCTCATTTATCTCTGGGTCTGAATAAACGATTGATTTCTTGTTTTCGAAGTCCAAGCTTGAAACATGGAACTGTTCCATTCCGTGATTTACGAAAAATCTAAGTTCATCATTTTCATAAAGTGAATAACAGAATACATACCCCTGGCGTTCATCAGGAATGTGAAGACAGAAAGCAAGGTTAGTTCCTTCTGAAATATTCTGCATAGAATCATCATCATTAACTAAAACTTGATTTCCATTATCTGCAATGTATTTCTTAATTCCAGACAAGTCCTTTACTTCTGCCTGTTTCAGGAAGTTCTGCAGATGAGCGTCTGACATATAAATATGAATCAATTCATGACGAACATCTCTTACAAAGAGCTGCATGGCAGTTGCATCATCAATACTCTGTGCAAAGTTTTTGAGAAAGAAATCATGAAACTGCATTTCAGGTTGATCAGACAATTCACCGTTGGCAGCCATTTCTCTGCACCATCGACGGAAATTGTCGTAGAAGATTCCGAATGTTTTGCTGTATTCCTTGTGTTTACTCATCTTATTGTCTAATTATATTTTTCCATCGAATTTGCTTCACTCTCAATTATTTCCAAAAGACCTTCAAAATCCTTCTTATTCCTTTGAAAATAATTTTCCATCAAATCTCTTGTATCAACCTTGACTCCCTGAATACGGTTATAAGGTTTTTTCACATCCTTAAATTCTTCATCACTAAGCCATTCAGGTTTTACAAAACCATAATACTTCATCTTTAATCTTTCAGCCTTATCCTCTCCTTCAAGATTATCTGGCATGATGAACGCATTAAAAACATTTTGAGATTCATTTTTAGGGTTTACTTTATTTATTGCCCAATTTGCATATACAAGTTGCTTTGGAACTGACTCACTTAAAGGCAAATTTCCATCATCAAGATTTACACTACCCTTATAGTATTTTGAGTCCAGAATAAAAACTTTTTTTGTCTCTTCGGAATACTTAAACGCAATTGTATCAGGACGAAGAGTTGAGGCCTGACCACTTATTTTACTTCCAGATGAATCAAACCATCTTAATTTAGGATTATATTCTTCACGGATTTTTTTATTTTCCCCAAAAAAATAATTTACCATTCCTTCCCAAATTGTATGAAATGAAGTTGTTCCAAAATAAAACTCTTGATTGGTAGAATCATTGGATTCAACTTCAAGAATTTTTTTCATATTCTTAAAAAGATTTATCTCATCTGAATTAAATGTATTATTCAACTTGTTATTTAAGACTTTTATACAAGCCTTCTTACTGATTTTCAGATTTTCGTTCTTCACCATCTTTGAAGAAAAAAGGCATCCAATTTTCAAGAAACTTTCATATACACAGTAACGATTGATTATTGCAATAAGTTCGTTCTCATTATAGTTAATCTTATTTCGGACAGTTTCCAAATATACAATATTGTTGTTGCTTACAATCGGTTTTGTCTGCTTTACAGTTCGATTCCAATTAACTTTTCCACTGTTTGAAACTTTGTATATATTTTCCTTTGGAACATAATATCCGTTCTTTTTGTAGTAATCATAAACGAACATATATGCAAAAATAGGGAAGTTCGTTTCAGAGTTCTCAATTTTATCAGAACTTTCCTTATGTGCTATTTCTTTAGTCTGGAAGCTACGTAACACACTTAAAAGGACTAATATGTCTTTACGACTTTTTAAATAAAAATCCTTCATCTGCTTTTCATCAGATGTATCAGGCCTTTTCACATAATTGAAACCAAGAGGAAACCTAAAATCAAATTTTCCATTTAGAAAATGCACTCCAACAAAACTTTCATCATTCAAAGTTTCAGCCAAAGTACAATTTTCCAATGTGTTCGTTGTTGAACTAGAGTTAGTTTGCTGATCCATAATAATGGTTATAAGATTCTTCCATGTAAGAAGTAAGAATTTCTTTGTATTTCTGAAACTCTGCAACATCATCTAATTTTAGATCAATCTTATATCGGATTGTAGTCTTTGTTGCTCGTTCACTTTCAAATCTGCCATCAAAATTTTCATTTAATGAGTTCAAGATTGTATCGGACTTCTTTACATTGAAGCAGAATTTAAATATTCCTTTCGTCTTAACAATTTTGAAATAAACGAAATTGTTTCCATCAAGATTATTATCTTTTCCCTTCTCTTTAACTCCAATAAATTGCTTATTATTTAAGTTTAATTCAAAATTCGGATGTTTTTCCTGAATAAAACTCTGGATGTGTTCAAGATATGGTGTCATTTCATATCTTGGCTTGATTACACGTTCAGCTTTTGTCATTTCAGAATCAACTGCTTGCAAATCACCCAATTCTGCACTTTTCTGTTTTACTGTTTCTACAAATACAGATGAGAAAATTGAACTGTTTCCAATTTCAATTGCTCTACTCAAGGTCTTTATATCAGAATTGAAAATTGTAAAATCTGAGGTAAACACATCATCCCATAAATATTCAATTACTTTATTCAAGAATATTTTCTTTGAAATAATGTAACCTGTCTCAGATTCATCAGAAGCCTTAGCCTTAACAAACCATGTTCCCAACTGTTTATCGGAGAAACTATTAGTATCATCTCCATTTATTGGATCTGTAATGAACGCATTAACGGCAGATCTAAAACCACCCCAACTGAAATCATCAAATCCCTCAATAGGAGCATTACACTGATTAAAGTTTTTCTTCTGTTCCTCTTCATCATCACAAGTAAAATCAAATTCATTAGGGATCATTTCCAATTCCCAACGTCGCTTGAAAGCATTATCCAACTTGAATACATTCTGATCGGAAGTATTCATTGTTGCAAAGATTGAAAGGTTAGGAGGAAGTCTTATTCCGATATTTGCATTTTTAATTAAAAGTGCAATTTGTGGATTTTCTTCTTCTTTGTTATCATAAACACCACGCATATAGGCATTTATATAATCATTCATAACACAGTAAGAACTCCATCCCTGAGTATATTCTCCATCGTTTTCGTCTTCGTCCAATCTGTCTAACAACTGAAACAAATCACCGAAAATTGAAGCCGCATTGCCTCGATTTATTTCTTCGATTATCAACGCATAACTTTCAGATGGATGAGTATAAGCATCACGTAAAATCTTAGTGAATTGACCTGCACTAAATTTGTAATCAACCCCTTTGTCTGTTAGAGTTGGCAAAATCTGTCCTACGAAATCTGCATTTGTAAATTCAGGATGAAAAACAACTCTTTTTGTATGACTTTCTCTACTTTCAGTAGCAATTCCTAATTCAGTAAGTCTTTTATCTATTGAATATGATTTTCCACATCCAGGAACACCGTAAAAGATGATTTGCTTTTGCGATGTTATATATTTTGATGGCGAAAAATCCGCAACTCCTACTAAATTAGACGGAATAGAAAAACTAGAGGATGTAGCAGAAGAATCAATATTTTTATCAATACTATAGACTTTCAAGTTTTTTAATCTGTTTGCATACTGTTTCAATACTTCAGGCTCTATAAAAGTCTCTGAATCTTCTGTTCTTAAAACATGGAATCTTTCCAAGAAATTAATTGGTTTCCAATCTGTATATTTATTTGCTTCATCTGGTAAAGTATATTGAATTATTCCATCTCTTCCATCTTTTATTTCTTGCAAGACAGTGCTATAGGTAAATCCCTGATCTTGCAATTTATACAACATATAAGCAAATTCAATTTTAGTTATGAACTTTAAATCCAAAATCATGCGTATACATAAGCATGGAGCTTCAATGTCTGATTCTGAAGAAGGTGCACCAAAATTCAGTCTGCCAAATGTTGTGTTTTCAAGAGCGTCTATAATTGCCTCTACAATTTTGTTTTGATTGTCATCTCGTATTGCTTCATAAAAGTTGATACCCGATTTTGTAATCTTTCTGGCAGTCTGACTATTTTCTAAGTCCTCCCATTCAATAAAACCAAAATAAGAAAGAATCTGCATTCTTTTTGTATAATGCTGAGGTTCTCGTTCTTTTGTATCAATTCCTTTCTCTAACAGATATTTTTTTATATATTCAATATAATTCGCATTTTCAACCCATGTTGGATTTTTATAATAAAATTCAAGGATTGGTATTAAAACTTCAATATCTGCACTGTTTTTTGGCATAACTACACTTCCCATTTTTTACTCCTATTCAATTTGTTTCAAAAGATTCTGAACAATTACTTTTACAAGATTAGAAGGGATTCCCTCCCCTATAACCTTCCTAATAAAACTTTCATTCGCCCAATTAGGTATGGGCCAATCAATCGGCAATGAAGTTACAATCATTAATTCATATATCGTCAGTACTCTCGGATCAGAATACAACGTTTCTGTTCCCATAGTGTATGGTCGTCCAGGATGAACACAGGCTAAAGATGAAATAACCCCATTATTTTGAGTTATTGTTCTGCACGGCATATCCCATTTTAATCTTCGATAATTATTATGGTGAGCTTTGATTGGTGTTCCATCTGGCTTTTGAGGATAAAATACTTCGTTATATATGGCCGATTTTCCAGAAGGTGTATGCATCATCCACTCAACCTGCTTCCAAGAGTGGATCGGAGGTTTGTGCCATTTTGATACTTTCAATCCGTTTTCTCGCTTCTTCTCGTAATCTGGAAATCGTTTCTTCGTTTCTTCCAGACCTTCCCTTAACAGAGGGTCTAACGATGGAATTTCTCCAATAGCTTCTTTTAATGTAATTTCCTTTTGTTTTTCAGGGAATTCCCAAATATATGGTAAATCCTTACGAACAAGTAAAAAAATATTTCTTTCCCGTAATTGAGGGACTCCATAATCCTTAGCCATAATCAAAGTTTCTTTATTGAAATTGTAATCATGACTTAATTCCTTCTTAATGTATTCTGGAATCAAAATTATTTCATTATTATATTTTATTTTTGTAGTTAATTGTTTAGGAACATTCTCTAACAAAACAAACTTAGGCTTTAAGGCATGAATTGCTTCTATTGCATAGGTTATCAGATAATTACGTTCATCAAACTCTAATCTAAGTCCCGCTTCACTCATTCCCTGACAAGGAGGTGTTGCTATTATAAAATCAATATTTCTTTCCTGTGATTCTTTAATAACTTCATCAAAAACTTTCTTATCTGTTATATCACCACATATCATTTTCGAGTCTTTATAAACTTCTTGGTAAAATTTTGCTCTTTCTGGATCAAGTTCATTAGCAACTAAAATATCTACACCAATAGATTTTAAATATGCTTCTGCAATTCCAACATTCGCAAATAAAGATAATCCTTTTAGTTTACTCATTACTCATTCCTTTATTTAATTCTTCAAATACTTTCTTCACAAATAATGGAGGAATACCTTCTCCAATAATTCTTCTCAAGAAGGCTTCTGAAGTATTTGAAGGAACCGGCCAATCTGTTGGTAAACTCATTACTTTCATCAATTCATATAATGTCAATGTTCTTGCATCAGAATACAAATTTTCTCCATTTTGAACATATAATCGCCCAGGATGAACATTATTTTGTGAAGAAATTTTCCTATTATCCATCGTGACGGTATATGCACATGTATCCCAATTTTGTCTTTTATAAGTATTACGATAACCCCTTACGGGTGTTCCATCTTCTTTTTTTGGATAAAAGATTTCATTATCAAATGCAGTACAGCCAGATGGTGTATGCATCATTGCTATTACTTGACGTTTCACATGTTCCGGAGGTTTATGCCAAATTGATATTTTTTCAGCTTCCTTTTTCCTTTCATAATATTTTGGAAACATTTGCAACAACTCTTCCTCAGAAACATCTTTAACAAATGGATCCAGAATAGGCAGATCTCCTATAGCATCCCTCATTGTTACTTTTTTCTTATCTTTTGGAGGAACTGTCCATTTATAATTTTGATCTTTTCTTGATAAAAGAGTTATAGCTCTTTCTCTTGTTTGAGGAACAGAATAGTCCGCAGTATCAATAATTGCTTTCTCAATAGAATATTTTACTCCTAATTCGCGCTCAAGATAATCAGGAATAAGTATTTTCTCTTCATTTACATTGATGAATGTACTAAAGAATAAAGGAACATTTTCAATGAAAATATATTTTGGTTCTATTCGTTTTGCAATATTAACAACTTGACAAACCAATTCATTTCTAATGTCATTTTCATCTTGTTGACCGGCTGTGCTCATCCCTTGGCATGGAGGAGTAGCCATAATAAGTTCAACACCTAAATCAAGACTCTTTTTTACAATTTCTTCTTGAATCTTTTTATCAGTAATATCTCCACAAATTATTTCTGCTTCTGGATAAATTTTTGAATAAAGAGTGGATCGTCTTTCAATAAGTTCATTGGCGAGAACCACTTCATTATGAGTTTCTTTAAGATACGCTTCTGCAACACCAATATTTGCAAACAAGGAAAGTATTTTCATTAATTTTCCTCGTTCAAAAACGTCATATATAAAGTAACAGATTTCTTAATTTGAGACCTGACAGATATAGACAATTCTTTTTTTTTCATTTCGTTTACTAGATGGAAAAGATAAACATCTGAATTTTCAAATGCAAGAATGCTATTAGCTCGTTTTACTCGCGATTTAATATTGCTTTTTGTCCTACTAGTAAATTGTGTATTCTTGTTTAACCAATTTTCAAAAAGTTCAATCTTTTCCATAATACCAGAAATTATATCATAACAATGCACGTGGCGTCAATATATTGACGCCTTTTAATTTTCGTACTACATAAATATAATTGTCTATACCTATTATAGTGACTCTATTTATGCCTTCGATAACTTCGATGATAATTTGATCTCCTTGGAGAGAATCTATTATATGTGGGCTGAACTATGGCTCCCCTGTATGCATTCAGCAAACTATTTACATAGCCTTGAATACCTGCAGTATATTGAGCTCCAACCTTATCATTTATGATGTTCCAGTTTTCCTGATTCGAAAGATCCTTTGCCAATTCTTCTTTTGTCATAGCAGTAGATTTTGACAAATCTATTTCAATTGCAGGTATACCAGCCTTTTTTATTATGGCAGCCTTTTCATCGTCAACTTTGTGAGTAACATAAATTTCAACAATAAGAGGAACGTCTGCTGTAAATGAAAGTCCCATATAATCAAATTGTAATCCGGCTCTGGCAAAAACATCAGGAATGATATTTAAATCACTTAAGGTTATTTCCATCCCAATCTGATTAGTCTTTATAAATCCTTTTTTTCCATTAAGAGCTACTGGAACCAGCAGATTTGCAACAATCAATTCTTTGCCCCAGATATGTCTGATTGTTTGATAACCAGTACCACAATCATTGCCACTTACATGAGCAAAGTGATGTTCCCTTATTTTCCCATCATTTTTTGCTACCAGCGGTTCCTTGCATCCTGGACACACACAACCACATTCAAGACCATTTTTCACACTATCAATGTGAACCAATTTTTTTTCATTATTTAATGCATAAGCAAGAATTGTATTTTCCATACTTTATTCCTCTTCTGCATTCACAAGAACTTCAACTACTTTGGCAGCAGCTTTTTGTTTAACCTCTTTTTTGGATATTCCTTCTGCAACAAAATCTCCATAAAGGCCTTCAACTGCTACTGTACATCGCCATACTGGGTTTCCATCCTTGTCATGATATTCATCAAAAAGATAGCCCAATAACATGATGACTTTCTTTTGATTCAATTCATGAAGAACACTTACAGGATTTGTTAAATCCATATTATCCAGCATTTTTGCAATTTCTAACCTGCATAGATATTTCAAAGCTTTGGCATTGCAATCCAGAAATGCCTGGTATATTCCATCACCAAAACCGAGGAACTTCTTTTCCCCGATTGTAACAAAATACTCATGCAGACCAGTTTCCGGATTCTTTGTTGTAAAGCCCATTCCTGGATTCAGTCTTGCGTTGAATAAGTCAAAGCCAAAATCAATGCTGTAGCCCGGATACATTGCTGGAGAATATACTGGTTCTCCAAAACCAAGTTGATGAGATTTTTCTTTGACCAACACCTGAAGATAACCATTAATGGTAGTCATCTGAAGCATGTTCTTGCATACTTCGTCTAACTTATCATTATTCCATCCTGAATCTACAGCAACAGCACCAATAATAGCTTCAAATAAATCTTCCCTTACAGAAGGACTCTCAAAGGCTTTATTCTGAATATCACTGTTTCCAAGTATGAGAAACTTTTCAAATCCAAAGTTTTGAATACAAGCTGCCAGCATTCTTTTATTTACGATTGCGGACTTAAGCTTTGTAAGTTCTCCTTCACTCTTTGAAGATGTAAATCCTTTCTCTGAAATCTTTCCGGTTTCTTTGTACATAAGTTTTGTTACATACAGATCTAAGATTTCGTCCCCATAGAATTCAAGAACTTCATTGTTTTCAGTTCCAGGATTTTCTTCAGAATACGATTTTCTTGTGAATGCTTGAATCAATAAATTCAAGTTTTCAAATCTGTAACAAATTGAACTCTGGACATAATCCAAATCCACTCTGTTCATAATCTGATCCCTTATTGAGTTATTTAGGCACAATAACCCCTTAGGCATAAAATGAGTAACACTGGAATTTTATGGATAGGATAAAAGAAAATAAGATAAATAGAGTACTAAAAAGCTCCTGATTGCTACGCTCAACTTGCATCAAGACATGACAAGCAAAATCATTTTAGCCAGGATTTATTATTCTCCCTGTGCCTATATATTTAATATAGTACTTTTTCCCTCAATCAGCAATTTTTTAGAGCAAATTTTAACCGAAAAAAATTGCGGTTTAACCCGCTCCAGTTTATATTTGCACCCTAAAACATGAGCGACTTTACGGCAAATTTCACTAAAAAATGAGGGAATCTCATCAAATTTTCCGTCACGATGCCCCCCACTCAAAATTTCCATTTTTTATTGATTATTCAGTAATTCTACTGTTTTTTCGTCTTTTTCACCTTTAAAAAACTTCTCTAGGACTTTTCCAAATACACTTATCTCAGAAGCAATTTCCATAAACAATGTCATACATGATTTTAACTTCAAATCATCTGGATAACCCATGATTTCAGTTGCGTCATTACTTTCCAAACTGAGCAATGTTTCCGATATTTCTATCAATCTGTTTCTCAATAGTTCGTCAGAAATATACGCCTTTGCTTCTTTTTTTGATAATCCATAGTATCTTGCTGTTGGACTATATCCCAGCCCTGCCAACTGCGGAAAAATATACCAGATCCAATGAGACTCCTTTCGTCCGTTCTTTATTTCCCTCAATGCAACAGGATAATCCCTTTCCTGAGCTTTCTTGAATCTTTCTAAATCAAAGTTCATATCCTGCCACCTATCACTTATGCTTCCAAAGGCTTTCTCAAAATCGCTTTTTCATCAAAAGCCTTCATTACTTCATGCATATCATTTGTTGTTAATTCAATGCATTTTTCTTTCATTTTTTCAGGTAAGCCATAAAATGCTTCTGCCATACTAGTCGCAATATCTGTCAAAGTATCACAATCTCCACCAAGACTTACTGCAGTTCTGATAACATCTTCAAAACTGTTACCTTCAATAAAAGCGGTTATAGCTTCCGGCACAGTTTTCTGACAACTTTCAACATGATAATAATCAGGGCGAATTTCATCACAAGTTCGGCTTAAATCATACCTGAATTCTTTCTCAATGTATTCTTTGATCTGAGCCTTAAAATATCCGTTTCTTGCCATCCAGATTACACTTGCAGTTGCTTCAGCACCCTTTATTCCTTCAGGGTGATTATGAGTAACTTCTGCACTCCATCTGGCAACTTCCCTGGTCTTCTCCAAGGACTCGAAAAACCAGCCTATTGAAGAAACACGCATTGCACTTCCATTTCCCCAGCTGTTGTACGGTTTCGTATTTTCCTGTGCCAACCATTGGTAAAACCTACCGCCATAGCCTGCGTGTGGATATTTGTGTCCCCACAACTGCATACTAGTTATCATGGCGGTCTTCATCGTATTCATATCTGCAGCAATACCAGCCTTTAAGATTCCATCGCAGATTGCAATAGTCATTACCGAATCATCTGTAAACCTTGGAGTTTTACAGAACAATGGAAAATCTTTTGTCTTATTTCCTCTATCAAACTCATAAGGCTGGCCAATAATATCCCCTAAAATTGCTCCGTACATAACCTATTTCCTTTTCTTTTTCTTCTGGTATGCAACGATTTCTTCACACCAATTTTCTTTAATAGCTTTTCCAACACGGACACAACCGATTGCATCACTGACTGTCGCAAAGTTTAAATTTGTTCCAACTCCGTCACACTCATAACGAACAGCGCGGTCGCTGCGAATTCCAAGCTTGCTGGCTTCTCCAATGGCATCAATATTTGCCCCCAGGAACAGGAACTCCCATTTGTATTTTTCCTGCTGTCTTTCAATCATCTGTTTGATTCTTCTGTAATCATAATTACGACTGGAATTTTCTTCCCCATCTGTTGTGATTACAAAAATTGTTTTTTCTGGTACATCTTCTTCACGGGCATATTTATGTACATTTCCTATGTGATGAATAGCACCACCAATTGCATCAAGAAGAGCCGTACATCCACCAACGGAATACTGGGCATCGTTCATAGGCTCTACTTTGCTGATAGGAATTCTGTCATGAACAACTTCGTTCTCATCACTAAAAAGAACTGTAGAAACCAATGCCTCCCCTTCCACATTTTTCTGCTTCTCGATAAAGGAGTTATACCCTCCGATTGTATCTTTCTCCAATCCGCTCATTGAACCGCTCTTGTCCAAAATAAATACGATTTCTGTTAAACCTTCTTTCATAAGTCTTTCCTTCGTTCTGTGATTTTTGACTTAATAATACGGATTTTCAGAAATCTTCTGGTCGCGATTTTAGCGACAATTAATCTGGAGCAAAACAACATTCTCCGTGGGAATCTAGAATCATATCAACTTCTACAAGATTATAGATTTCGTTAATTACACAATATTTTATAATCAAATCAAACTTACTGGACGGCATAAATGCATACCCTGCACTTGCCAAAAAGTTTTCATACTCATCAAGTTTAAGCCCCAAAGCAAGTCCTAATGCCATTACTGTCATTTTCTTTGGAACATAATCTTTATTGCTTATAATCTTTGAGAAAAATTTGCGGTCAATGAGAGCCTTAGTATAAACTGCCGAATTTTCAAGCTTCCTGTCCGCTATAAGCTGCTGCAAGGTATTTTGAAAATTTAGATTTGTCTTTGACTGGGTAATAAAAGCATCTACATCAATCGGAGAAATTTTTTTACGATTTGTCTTTTTTAAGGGTCTAACTCCGGTTACAGCTATACCATGAACAGAAGCATCATTGTCACTATTTATGTCACATGATTTTGAAAGCTGAATTTCTGTTTCGTTCCGTTTTTTTGACCGTCTTAAAGTTTCCTCTCTATGTTCCTCAAAAAGCTCCCCCATACAGGAACTTTCAACAGCAAACATATCATCGCATAGACTATGTTTTTCATGTACTGAGAAATTATCATCAATAAAGCTTTGAATATCATCAAATAATTTTTCAGAAATTAAATAAGATTTGCGGTCATAAACAACAAGAGTTACATCAATTTCATTTTCAATCAGAAAACGACTGATTTCATCTATTGCTATCTGAAGCCCTATTTCCTTTGGAAAAGAATAAAAACCTGTTGCTAAAAGCGGAATTGCCACACTCTTGCAACCAAGTTCCTTAGCCATATTCAGACTTGAAGAATAACAGTTCCTTAAAATATCTGTTTCACCATTTTTTCCGTCACAATAAGACACTCCGACAGTATGAATGATGTACCTGATTCCATTTGATTTAAGATTAAAGGCTTCGGTCCAGGCAGATTTTCCACGTTCAATGATACCTATCTGTTTTCTAGCAGAAAGTAATTCATCTCTACCAGCAGCCGTATAAATTGCAGAATCTGTTCCCCTTCCAATAACAGGCATAGGATTCGCGGTGTTTACAATCGCATCACATGAGACTTTAGTTATGTCATTTCTAATAATTTTAAAGGACATACTATATTATACTCCTTCCAAAAATACATCCTGGAAACCAAAATCAGCCAATGCCAAAAAAACTTACTTTTTTACCCTATCCTTAAGAGCCTTCCCTGCCTTAAATTTAGGAATTTTTGAAGCTGGTATCTTAACTGTTTCCCCTGTCTTTGGATTGCGACCTTCTCTTGCCGCACGTTCTCCAACTTCAAAAGTACCAAATCCCATTAGCTGAACATTATCTCCTTCTTCCAAGGCTTTTGAAACATTTTCAATAAATGCTCTAATAAAAATATCCGTATCTTTCTTTGAAAACTTTGTTTCTGCTGCAATAGCATCTATAAGATCTGCTTTAATCATTTTTTTACCTTCTAAAATATATTCTATTTATTATTTACTATACTTTTCCAATAACTTTTCTGCATTTTCCCGAATTTCTTCTATTAAGAAAGCCGGCTGCAGAACTTCTACAGAATTTCCAAAACTCATAACCCAGCTGGTAACCTGCTGCTTCTGATTTGAAGAAAACTTCAGTAAAACAGAACCGTCTTCTCTCTGTTCCATTTTCTGATCTTTGTGCCATTCCCTTTCAAGAATGTAATTTGCCATTTTTGCATCAAAAAGAAGCTCGTAATCACAGGCTGCTTCTTTGTTGTACCAAATGCCGAAACTCAAATCCACTTCTTTTGAAATATCAAATCCCTCTGGAATTGTATATTTCTCACTTGTAAGAATTATTTCCTTAAATCTTGAAAGAGCATAAATTCGTTTTTCATTCGAACCATGGTCAAATCCAAATACATACCAGTTTCCTTTCTGGCAAAGAACATGATATGGATCCAGTTCCTTATGTTTATATTCCTGGCTTGATACAGAACGATACTTACATGAAAGAACATTTCGAGTTTTTATAGCCTCAAATATTTTTTCAAAAACATTGCTTTCGATTTCCGGCAACGGATCAGAAATAAAGCTGACATCCTTATTCAAAAAGCCGCTGTCTACACTCACCTGGTCAGGCAGCAGCTCACTGATTTTCCCCATCATGTTCTTAAACTGATTTTCAAGAGGAGTATTCTTATACTGTTCCATCAATGGCATCACTGTAGAAATGGTAAAAAGATCACCTTCCGTCAGCAAAACATTTTTTATTGCGAATGTTGAGTCTGTGTAATAATAACCTTTACGAGTTCTATCTGCTTCAACTGGAGCATTATAACGGTCTCGCAGGAATTCTATATCCCTCATAATTGTTCGTTTACTTACACCATGTTTTTCCATTAAGTAAGCTACACTTGGATACTTTCCTGAACGAATATCTTCATCAATCTGAATAATACGATGAGTTCTGAATTTGTCTTCTCTTTCTGCCATAACATATATTATAGCACTGTTTTCTTCTTCTGGTGTCATAGCCTGGCATTAAATTCCATTACTTTACAAGACGAAATTTCTTATCATCTTCCAAATCTCTTAAAAAGATAATATTTCCAACTTTGTCTGGGGTTTCAAACTCACTTGCCTTGTTTATAATCACATAGGCATACAATGTTCCACGAACAGTAAAGATATCCTTTACAAAAACAGTATCTCCACGATGTAAATAATTGAAATCCACATATCTTGTCTGATATCCATAGATGTCTGCTTCTTTGCTATTATCTATATAAACAAAAAGCTTATTCAAATAATATTCCCACATATTAGGCCTCCAAAAATTACAGGCACATTTTAAACCTATAAAAGTGTCATAGAGCGTCCCTGAAAATAAAAAAAGAGCAAATTCTGTGAATCTGCTCTTCTACATATCCTTCAGTGCTGCAAGTGTTGGATTATATTTCTTAAAAATCTCAATCTGTTCTTTTGTTAATTTATGAGGGAAATCCTGCCAGAAATTCAAAACTGTTTTTCCATCAAAAGAAAACAAAAGTGGTCCCTCACAATTTTTTGTTTCTTCTGATTCAACACAAAATACCAGATCTTCAGGATTCTCTTTTATAAACTCATATTTCTGATTCATTTTTCAATTGGTCCTGCGTAATCAAGTATTCCTCCAATCTCAATTACATTCGTATAACCAAAATCTATCAGTTTCTGACTCGATTCCTTTGACCTTCTTCCTGACCGACACATCACGTACACAGTTTGTGACTTTTCAGAAATAACCTTTGCCGCATCTTCTTCAGTAAAAGTTTCATTCGTAAGCTGAACTGCACCGGGTATATGTCCTTCGGCATATTCTTCAGGTCTCCTTACATCAAGAAGAACATAGTTCTTGTCTTTTTCCATCAGTTTAAGACCTTCATTCATTGAAACCGACTTGAACGAATTCATTTTAATTTCTTCCTTTGTCTCTTTAAGGACAAGCTTTCCATTAGCCTTTACAGTTACTTCGTAAAACCGGCTTTCTTCTGCAGGCTTTTTTTCCCAAGGTCTTTTATATTCGAATTTTAATGCAGTTTTTCCTGGTTTCAACGATGAGATTTTATACATAAAAAGACTTGGTGCTCCCA
>JAKSTJ010000051.1 GCA_024402635.1 Treponema sp.
GGTTTCCAGGAATTTGATGGACCTCTCGTAGAAACAGAATTCTGGAATGGTGATGCATTGTTTATGCCTCAGTTCCATGCTGCTCGTGATATTCATGATGTTTATCGTATTAAAAATCCTACACACGCAAAATACATTGAAGAACCATATTTAAGCAATGTTAGAGCTGCACATGAAACAGGTGGAAATTCAGGAAGCCGTGGATGGAATTATTCTTTTGATAATGAATTTACACGCCGTTTGATTCTTCGTTCACAGGGAACAGTTCTTTCTGCTCATCAGTTACATAAAGCTGAAATTCCAGGAAAATATTTTGGTATTGCCCGTTGTTTCCGTTATGATAAAGTTGATGCAACTCACTTGTCAGACTTCTATCAGACAGAAGGTATTATTGTTGGAAATGATGTAACACTTAGAGATCTTCTTGGTATGCTCAAAATGTTTGCTACCGAAATTGCAGGTGCTACAGAAGTAAAATATGTTCCAGGATATTTCCCATTTACAGAACCTTCAATCGAAGTTCATATTAAACATCCTGTTTTAGGATGGTTTGAACTTGGTGGTTCAGGTATTTTCCGTCCAGAAGTTACAAAAGCTATGGGTATTGATGCTCCAGTTTTGGCTTGGGGTATTGGTATTGACCGTATGGCTCTTATGGCTCTTGGATTAAATGACTTAAGACAGTTATTCTGTGAAGATATTGAACAGGTTCGTTTAAGAAAAGCAAAATTTTAATCTAAACAGATAAAAACAAAAAAAACCGTAAACATCATTTTGTTGATATTTACGGTTTTTTTATTTAACGTAAGTTGTTTATTTTTTCTGTAAAAGAAAGCCATCAACAGCTAAATCTATTACATTGAATAATTCTGAAATGTCGCTTTGGCCGGCAACAGATAATCTGAAAATTGCAGATTCAATTATTCCGTAAACAAATTCAATCATGTCTTTAACTTTTTCTTTTTTAAATTCCTGATCATTAATACCACGAATAATTAAAGTACTAAGATGATGTCTTACGCGAACAACTCTACGCTTAATTCTCTGATTTACATCAACACCAGATTTTTTAATTTGAAGTAAATAACTAAGCAAAATCTGGAATAAAGTTTTGTTTTCTACACAAAGTTCAATGATTCTTTTTAATACACAACGCAATGCTTCTTCGGCAGTTAATTCTTCATTATTAATAAAAGTAAGAATTTCGTTTTCAACAGATAATAATAATTCCTTAAGACTGCCCTGAAAAATTTCCTGTTTGTTGCTAAAGTAAATATACAATGTTGTTCTAGTGATTCCGCAGCGATCAGCAATTTTCTGAAATGTTACATCTTCGTAGCCTTCCTGAACAAAAACATCAAGAGATTTCTGTAAAATTTCTTTTCTTCGTTTGTCGTGTTCTACAACAATAGCCATTTATAAATACCTTCCGATTTAGAATTTAATTTTCTCTTTCAATTTTGGTTTATTTTTTTGTTTTTCTGAATTAATTTCTTTTTTTGTACGATTATAAATGTAAAATCTGGTATCCAAATTGCCAGCTTTTAAACTAATCTTACGATTTGCCTGATGTCCAAAACTCTCCTGGAATAATTCATGAGAAGTTATGATTCCTAAGTCCCAGTTTGGAAAATCTTCCCAAAGAGTGTTCATTTTTGTGTATAATTCGGCTGCCTGTTCTTCATCACCAATTCGTTCGCCGTATGGTGGATTACATAATAAAAGTCCTGAATCGTATGGAGCTGCCAGATCTGCAAAATCTGATTGAATAAAATCTGGACGCTGAATATGTGCACTGATTCCAATAGATTTAAGAGCTCGACCTGCCATTACACAAGCGTATTCTGCGTTTTGTTTTGATCTTGCTACGGCTTTGTCATCAATATCAGAACCTGTAATTCTAACTTCTACATCTGTACGAATCTGTTCAGCTTCTTTCTGTTTAATTTCTAAAGCTCGCTGCTGATTAAAAAATGGAAGATTTTCTATTGCAAAACGGCGGCCTAAACCAGGTGCAACATTAAATGCATAAAGAGTTGCTTCAATTGCCAGTGTTCCAGAACCACAGAAAGGATCATGAAGAGGAGTTTTTCTTCTCCACATCATTTCCTGTAAAAGAACTGCAGCTGTTGTTTCTCTTAAAGGTGCAATTCCTCCATCAACTCTGTAACCTCGTTTATGTAATGGAAGTCCGGAAAGATCCAGCAGAACTAAAACCTGATTCTGATCAATATAAATTCGGACATCACTTTCATCACCTGTTTCTGGCATTGAAGACATGTGCCATATATCACCAAGTTTTGAATATATTGCTTTATGAACCATTCCCTGAATTGAATGTTCTGAATTTAGTTTTGATTTATAAGTTCTGACTTTATCTACAACAACTTTTGAATCTTTTTTAAGAAAATCCTGCCAGTTGATAGAATAAACTCCTTCGAAAAGAGCATCAAAGTTATCTGCATTATATGAAGCTAACTGGAGATATACTCTGTCGGCTGTTCTTAAACAGAGATTTGAACGGAACAAAGCATCATCATCACCAGAAAAAGAAACTCTTCCTGGTGCATTGCTAATGAGTTTATAACCTAAATGCTTAATTTCATTTCCGAGAATTTTTTCAGCGCCAATTGCACATAATGCCACTAGTGTATTCATGGAAATAAATTAACATTTTAACATTTTTTGTTCAATTGTTATTTTGATTTAGGTTTTGAGGACTTTTTTTCAGGATTCTGCTTTTTTTTATCAAGAAAGAATAAAGTAAGTCCAAGAATAATGGAACCAACAATCATTATGAAACATAAAATCTGTCCGGTTGAAAAATTTAACAATGAAGTTGTTTCATAAATATTTGCAGTTGTGTCTTTTCCGATTCTGAATCCTAAATCAGCATCTGGTTCACGGAAATATTCAATAATGAATCTAACAAATCCGTAGCCGAATGTATACATGGCAGAAAGTTGTCCGTCAAATTTTTTGTGTTTTCTCATAGTCCATAAAATTAACCATAAGAAAATACCTTCAAAAAATGCTTCGTATAACTGACTTGGATGGCGAGGGAGACTTACAAGACTTTGGCCTGAAATATCCATTCCAATTTTTGCAGCAAAATCCTGAACCCATTGTAAAGAAGTAGAGAATTTTTCTGCAGCAGGGAAAGTCATACCCCAAGGCATTGTAGTAATTCTTCCATATAATTCACCATTCATAAAGTTGCCTAATCTTCCAAAAGTATAACCTAGAGGAATTGCAACAACCATGGCATCAATCCATTTAAATACAGGCTTCTTTTTAATTAAGCACCATACAATCATACCAATAAGGCCGCCAATAAAACCGCCATGATAAGACATTCCGGCAAATCCTGTAAAATGCATTTCTGAATCAAATGGCCATAAAACAAGCCATGGTTTTTTCCAGTAAAGACCGGTTGTATCATAAATTAAAGTTGAACCAACTCTGGCACCAATTAAAAGAAAGACAATTCCTGTTGCAATGAAACCAAACAAATCGTCATCTGTAACAGTATAATCTTTTGTATTTAAAGCACCTTCTTTAGCTTCTTTTCGCAAAATAAAATATGCAGTCATGAATGCAAAAACGTACATTAAACCGTACCAGCGCAATAATCCTAAAAAAGGAACGTTTGGAAAGATTTGAGGTTGAATCCATTTTGGAAATTGTAAATATAAAAACATTAATATTCCTTAAAGCAGTTTAGAGTTGAAATCCCTGTTGTGCTGCCTTTACTAATTTTGATTTTAATAAAAGATTTTCTTTTTTCAGTTGTGTTATTTCATAATGCTGAGTTTTTACCATTTCGGCAAGTTCTCCCATTGTAAGTGAACCACCAGCAACTAAATCATCAATGCCAGAAAGTTTAAAGTCAAAATCATTATTTGCTTCTTCTTCTGCATTATTGAATGAATCTGTAGAGAAACTTTCAGGATCAAAGTCTGAATCAAACTTACGAGGAGGAGTTTCAATTACTTTATCTGCAATTCTATAAATAGCCTGACCTAATACAGAATTTGGTTTATAAACAACAACTGGAAGCTGAGATTGAAGAGCTTTATCCTGAAGCATATCTCTGTACATTAAGCCCAAAAAGTCAATTTCCAGTCCAAGATATTGATTACATGAATTTTTAATTCTGGTAGCTTTTTCAGCATCAACAGGATTTTCTATCATGTTCATAACAAGACGTGGGCGGAACTGCTGCATTCGGCTTATAAATAATTGAGTTGTTGAAGGATCAACCTGACCTAATGCCTGTACCAGTTGAGGAATATAAAGCTTCTGCATTGATTGAGAATTCTTTTTAAGATTGTCTAAAAGTTCTCGGCCTGGAGTATTTCGTTTGTAAGTTGTATATAAAAGTCGGAATACTGCATTTTTTAAGAAAAGATATCCGTTTAATGTTGCAGTAACAGCAGGTGCAGAAACTACAATTCCCTGAGGTGATAAAAGGAACATATCAAGAATAAACTGATGTGTACCAGCTCCCAAATCTAAAATAAGATAGTCTGTATCAATATTTTTAAGATTTTTAATTAATTTAATTTTCTGAGCATATTTTAGAGAAGTTAAATCTGGAATCTGACTGTCACCAGCAATAAAACTAACATTCTGATAATCAGTTGGCTGAATAATATCTTTAAATTGAGATTTTTCTGTAAACCACGAACCAAGGCTTGCGGCTCCTGGATGCTGGCCTATAACTAAATGGAGATTTGAAGCTCCTAAATCAAGGTCTACAAGAACAACTCTTTTTCCCTGCTGACCTAAAGCAATTGCAAGATTTGCAGAAAGAAGGCTTTTTCCAACACCACCTTTTCCGCTGGCTACTGGTATAATTTGTGACATATTTTAGATTATAACATTAATAAATTATAAAAAAAATACCATAAAAGATTAAATACTATTCAAAAGTAGATTTTTTATATTCAGTGATGTAAAATAATTTCTATGAATAATAGTAAATTACTGAAAAAAATTGTTTTTTCTTTATCGCTGGTTTTTACATTATTAATGTCATCTTCTTGTTTTGCACAATCGAAAGTGTATACAAAAAATGGTCTTCCAGATAATAAAGTTTCAAATTACAATTACGAACGATCCATTAAAGATGTATTTGAGTTTATTCAGCAGAATTATGTTGATGAAGTTGATCCAAAAGTTTTATATGAAGGCGCTTTAAAAGGAATGCTGGATTCTTTAGGCGATCCTTATACAGTTTATCTTGATTCTGATTACATGCGGGATTTAAATGATACAACTTCTGGTTCTTTTGGTGGTGTAGGATTAACAATTTCTAAACCAGTTGAATCAACTCCAGAAAAACCTGCTTACGTTTTAGTTTCAACTCCAATTGAAGATGGACCTGGAGCAAAAGCTGGAATCAGAGCTGGTGATTATATAATAGAAATAAACGGTGATTCTACAATCACAATGACAATGAATGAAGTTTTACAGAAACTTCGTGGAAAAATTGGAGAATCTGTAAAAGTAACAATTCTTCGTGGTCAGAATGTTCGTTTTGAAGTAGAACTGGTTCGTGCATTAATAGAAGTTCCAACTGCAAAATATGGAATGATTGAAAACACAAAAATCGGTTATATCCGTTTAATTGAATTTACACCAGAAACTGCAAACAAACTTCAGGATGCAGTTAATCTGTTTGAAAAGAACAATTATAATTCAATGATTATTGATCTTAGAGATAATCCAGGTGGATTGCTTACAAGTGTTGTTAATGTTGCAGATAAGTTTATTGATAATGGAACAATTGTTTCTACAAGAAGTCGATTATCTGCTCAGGGTGAAGTATTTTCTGCCAGTTCAAAGAAAACAACTGTAAAAAAAGATATTCCAATTATTGTTTTAATAAACAGAGGATCTGCAAGTGCATCTGAAATTCTTGCAGGTGCCTTAAAAGATTATCATCTTGCTTATCTTGTTGGAGAACGAACTTATGGAAAAGGTTCAGTTCAGCAAGTACTTAATTTAAGTAGTGTAGATGGATTTAAGATTACAATGGCAAGATATTACACTCCATCTGATGTAAATATTGATAAAATTGGAATTCCACCTGATAGAGAAATTCTTCTTTTCCCAGAACTTTCTAAAGAAGAGGAAGAAAAATATCTTGAATTAATTAATTCGGGAGTAATTGAAAAACAGTGTAAATCAAATCCAAATATGACTGAATCTGAAGTAAAGGTCAGAGCTTATAATCTTTCTGAAAAATATGGAATTGAAGCAAGAATGATCAGAAAATTATATAGAAATGAACTTGAAAAATTAAAAGATTCTCCATTGTACGATTTGGATTTTGATATTCAGCTTCAGGAAGCAATTAATATAATTAACAAAGGTGATTTTAAATCCCTTATGAAATCTGCAAAAACTTTAAAACAGTTGCAGGACGAAGTTGAAAAAGATCAGAAAGAAAAGAAATAATGAGACAATTTATTCTAGATAAAAATCCGGATAAAAAAGGTCTGGTTGTTATTTCAGGTAAAGATTTTAAGTATCTTTGTCAGGTTCTACGGGTAAAACCGGGAGATATGATAAATGTTCGTCTGCCAGATGGAAGTTTAAAAAATTCTACAGTTGCCCAAATCGACGATAAAGCCAGAAAGGTTGTGATTCAGATTTGTGCAGATACAGAAAATAAAACTTCCATTACAAGAGGAGTTCAGGCAGAAGAAATTGAAACAGATTTAAAATCTTCTTCTGGAATTGAATACTGGTTGTTTCAATTTTTACCAAAATCTCAGAAATTTGAACAGATTGTGCGTCAGGCAACTGAGTGTGGAGTTTCCAGAATAATTCCGATAATTGGAGAGTATTCTGAAAAAAGCAGTGTTTCTGCATTAAGTGGTTCAAAGGGAGAACGACTGGAGAGAATTGTAAAAGAAGCTCGCCAGCAAAGTGGTTCTCCTGTAAATACAATTGTAGATTCACCAGTAGATTTAAAATCTGCTGTGAATTTATGGAATAATACTTCTGATTCATTAGGATTTGTTTTATCTGAAAGAGATGAAGGAATTGGAACAATCAGAGATATTATTCAAAATGCAAATGGTGTAAAACTTATTTGTATAGCGGTAGGAAGTGAAGGTGGAATAAGCCCGGATGAACTTAATCATCTTGTTGAAAAAGGTTTATTTCATCCAATTCATTTTTCCGGAAATATTTTAAGATGTGAAACTGCAGCTTTATATGGAATTGCGGCAGTTCAAACGGCGGTGTAATTATGGCAATTAATAGAATTTCGTTATTAGGTGTTCCAGTTGATATTTGTACTCCAGATAATCTTGAAGAAGAAATACTTGAACTTTTAGCAAAACCTGGAACAAAACAGATTGTATTTTTATCTATATGGGATTTGTTAAAAGCCAGAAGAAAAGGTGATTTTTCTGAATGTGTAAAAAATGCCAACTTAATTCTTCCGGTTTCAAAGAGTATTTTAAAAGGAGCAAAATTTTTAAAATTACCTGTTCCAGAAAGATACAATCCTTTTTCTGCCGTAATTCAGATTTTATCTATTCTTGAATCTCATTACAAAACTTTATATATGCTTGGTGCAAACAAAAAAACCTTAAATAAAGCAGAAAGTAATGTTAGAGATACATTCCCAACTTTACGTGTTGTTGGACGTTATGTTGGTTATTATCCAAAACAAATGGAAGATGATATTGTTCAGGCTATTTATAAAGCTCAGCCATCACTGGTTCTTTTAAGTGAAGGAATTAAAGATAAAAACTGCTGGGCTTACAAAAGACGAAATAAGTTTTCTTCAAGTATATTTTTATATTATAGAGAAGCATTTGGTATTTTTTCTGAACGAATTAAACGCATAAGTGACAAAACTTTTGATAAAGGCCATGAAATCTACATTGAAGTATTAAAGAATCCGTTCAAAATATTTTTAATATTTCCTTACATTTTCTATAAAATTTTACTTATGAGGGAGAGGTTCTTTAAAAAGTAGTTTTAATAAGTTTCGGGGAGAGAGAAAAAAAACTGATTGGGACTCATTTATTTCAGACCATCAGTATAATTTCGAGACAACAGGATGTTATTTCTTTTTGCGGTTTACTGGTAAAAAATATGTTGTTTGTCAGAAGTTATACTGATGTTACCAGGGCTATTATTGATACATCTGAAATTGTTTTTATAGATACAGAAATTTTAGATTCACCTATATCACGAAGTATAGTTTTAGCCATAAAAGATAATTATAAAAAATTTATATTTGTTCATTCTTCTCTTTATGGTAGAGAGCATCTTCTTTTTTATGTAAAAGATGCTTTAAGGTATATTATTCCATTTCCTTCCAGTGTAGAACAAGCCTCTTTAATTTATAACAAAGCACTAAAAGATAACGATCAATTTGACCTTTTGACTGCATTTGATGATTACGATATTGATGCGGAAGAAACACTTCTTGCAACTACGTTCATTGGAAACAGTATGGCAATGAAAAAACTTCGTGGAGAAATAATCAAGGCAGCAAAAAATGATATGCCGGTTTTACTTTTAGGCGAAACTGGTGTTGGAAAAACTTCCGCTGCAAAATTAATTCATCAGTTTTCATCACGACGGGAAAATAATTTTATTACGAAGGCTGCCTCAGAATTTCATGACGGCTTAATAGACAGCGTTTTATTTGGAACAAATGAAGGTGCTTACACTGATGCAAAAACCAGAACGGGAATTTTAAAATCATCAGATGGAGGTACCTTTTTTTTAGACGAAATAGGATTAGCTTCAATTGAACTTCAAAATAAATTATTACTGGTAGTAGAATCCGGGTCTTTCTATTCCATGGGAAGTGATGTAAAAACTCATAGTGATGTCCGTTTGATTTTTGCCACAAACGAAGATTTAAAAAATAAAATTTCTTCCGGGGCTTTTAAAAAAGATTTTTATTTTAGAATGGCTCACAATATTATTAAGTTTCCTTCTTTAAGAGATTGCAGGGAAGACATTTATTTAATTGCAGAAAGTATTTGTTCAAAATATGACAAGGTTTTATCAAGTGATGCAATCCGTAAAATTGAAACTTATGACTGGCCAGGTAATATGCGTCAGTTGATTACTTGTATGAATACTGCCTGTAAACGAAAAAATGGTATAGAAATAACGGCTCAGGATATAATGCTGGAATTTTAGGAAATTTACCTATACAAGATTTATCAAAAAGTTTGTATTTTTTTTATGTCATAATATAATAATAGTATGAATAAAATAAAAAGATTATTTTCGGTTTTTATCATTTTCTCTTGTACATTTATTTTTCTTTATGCTAAAGATTATGCCCCAAATGAAAAGAATGTAAAATTCTTAGGAAGAACATTTCTTGAAGATGATATTTTGTGGATGGGATATTCTAATTCCGGTGCTGCCTTTGAAGTAATGGCAACAGAATTGAATGTAACAATTATGAGTGAAAATGGACAATATCCTTCTTCTAACGATGCCCCTCGAATTCTTATTCTTGCAGATGGAGAAAGAGTTGTTGATGAAATGCTTTCTGAACCAGAACAAACATTCAATGTTTTTGCATACAAAGGATTGCCTCGAAGAAAAAAAATTGAAGTAATTAAAATTTCTGAAGCATCCAGTTCCTGGGCAGGAATTGTAAATATTGAAACAAATGAAAAAGGTGAAATCAAACCATTGCCAGAAAATAAATTGAAAATCGAGTTTATTGGAGATTCAATTACCTGCGGTTATGGTATTGATGACGAAGATAGAAATCATCATTTTTCTACAACAACAGAAGACAGTTCAAAAACTTATGCATATAAAACTGCAAAAGCCTTAAATGCTGATTATTCAATGGTTAGTGTAAGTGGTATTGGAATTATTTCTGGTTATACAAGTAATCCTAATGTAAAAAATGATTCTGGAATTTTACCACCAATTTATGACAAAGTTGGAATGAACTGGCATTCGGTTTATATGAATAATCCTAAAGAAATGCCTTGGGATTTTTCAAAATTTGTTCCTGATGTAGTTGTAATTAATCTTGGAACAAACGACAGCAGTTATTGTAAAAACGATCCTAAAAAATGCCTTGAATTTCAAAATGCATATGCAGATTTTATAAAACAGGTAAGAGCAAAAAATCCTGATGCTTATATTATTTGTGCTTTAGGAATGATGGGAGCAGATTTATTCCCACAGATAAATAAAGCTGTTGAAAGTGTAAAAGATTCAAAAGTACTGGCATTTCAATTAAATCAGATTTCTTATGCAGATGGATATGCGGCAGACTGGCATCCAACTGAAAAGACAAATATTAAAGCAGCAGAAAAACTTACAGAAAAAATTAAGAGTTTAATAAAATAATATAAATTGAGGAAAAAAATGAGTGATTTATTAAAACTTCAGAACGGAAGTGATGTCCGTGGTGTAGCAGTTGAAGGTGTGGAAGGAGAAAATGTAAATCTTACTCCACAGATTGCAAAACAGATTGGTTGTGCATTTGTCAGCTGGCTTGAAAAAAAGACTGGAGTTCCTGCATATGAACTTAGAATTGGTGTTGGTCGGGATTCAAGAATTTCCGGTCCAGATTTAACTAACGGATTGATTGAAGGTATGCTTAGCGGTGGTGCCACAGTTTTTGATTGTGGAATGGCAACTACTCCTGCTATGTTCATGTCTATTGTTTTCCCAGAAACAAGCTTTCATGGTTCAGCAATGGTTACAGCCAGTCATCTTCCATTTAATCGTAATGGTATTAAATTTTTTGATGCAGATGGTGGTCTTGAACATGAAGATATTACAGAAGTATTAACAATTTCCGGATGGCTTAATCCTGTTGCAAATAATTATGCCGCTCATAAATTTAATCTTCTTCCACTTTATGCAGAACATTTAAAAAATACAATTGCTTCTGAATTAAATGATGGAGACCAGCCATTAAAAGGACTTCATATTGTTGTTGATAGTGGAAACGGTGCTTCAGGATTCTTTGTTGATAAAATTCTTAAACCTCTTGGTGCAGATACAACTGGAAGTCAGTTCCTTGAACCAGATGGAATGTTCCCAAATCATATTCCAAATCCTGAAAATAAAGCTGCAATGGAAGCAATTAGAAGTGCAGTTTTAAATAATAAGGCAGATTTAGGTTTAATTTTTGATACAGATGTTGATAGAATGAGTGCTGTTTTATCTGATGGAAGTGAAGTAAACCGAGATTCAATTATTGCTATGATTTCTGCAATTCTTGCTCCACAGTATCCAGGTTCTACAATTATTACTGACTCTGTAACTTCTGACAGATTAACTTACTTCCTTGAAAAAGAATTGGGATTAAAACATTTATGCTACATGCGTGGTTATAAAAATGTAATTAATAAACAGAAAGAATTAAATGCAAAGGGAATTGTTGCACCTTTAGCAATGGAAACTTCTGGTCACGGTGCATTAAAAGATAATTATTATCTTGATGATGGTGCTTTCCTTGCAGTAAAACTTGTCGTTGCGCTGGCAAAAGCTGCTAAAGAAGGAAAAAAATTAGACAGCCTTATTGAAAAACTTCCACCTTTAGTTGAAGAAGGTGAATATCGTTTTAAAATAAATGATGAAAACTTTAAGGATTATGGAAAATCTGTTCTTGAAGAATTCAAAAAACGGGCAGAGGCAAAAGGTTATGAACTTCCACAATCTTTTGAAGGCGTTCGACTTTCTTTTAAAGGAGAAGATGTTCAGGGATGGATTTTACTCCGCTTAAGTTTGCACGATCCTGTAATGCCAATGAATATTGAAGGAGCCCGAAAAGGTGATTTAGCAAAACTTATTGCAATTGCTAAAGAACTTACAGATGGATTTGATAAATTGGACAGATCAAGTCTTCTTAAATAAATAGATTTTTATATTTCTAAAAAGCATTGAAAAGTCATTACAATTAATTTTGTAGTGACTTTTTTTTGTTTAACACTTGAATATATTTTCAAATGATTGTATATTTGAATTATCATTCAATTGAATATTTATTCAAATATTGGAGAAATCTAATGGGTAAAAGCGAACAAACCTGTGACTGTGAAATTATTCATAGCGAAGTAGTTGAACAGGTAAAAAAACAATTGGAATCCGATGAAGAAATTTTTAATCTGGCAGATTTTTTTAAGATTTTTGCCGACACAACAAGAATAAAAAT
Source organism: Treponema sp. (assembly GCA_024402635.1). Lineage (GTDB taxonomy): Bacteria > Spirochaetota > Spirochaetia > Treponematales > Treponemataceae > Treponema_D. The sequence continues at coordinate 12,185 of JAKSTJ010000051.1, forward strand.
TCTTTATTGTCTCGATAAAAATGAACTTTGCGTTTGTGATGTTGCGGCTTTATTGAATATGACAATATCGGCTGTTTCTCATCAACTGAAAATTTTAAGAGATGCAAATCTTGTAAAAACCAGACGTGATGGAAAAGTTGTGTATTATTCTTTATCAGATGAACATGTAAAAGAAATTATTGAATGTGGAATGGAACACATTCTTGAAATAAATAAAAATAACTAAGGAGAAATAAATGTCTGAACATAATGAAAATATAAACGATGAATGTGAATTAAATCACGAACATGAAGAACATCATCATCACAATCATGAACATCACCACGGACACGATGGCTGTAATTGTGGTCATGAACATGGTCATTCTCACGAACATGGGGAAGAAGAAAAAGAACTTTCAGTAAGAGCAATCATTATTGCCGCTGTTTTTATGGTTCTTGCAATTTTATTTGAACATTTGCCAATTGGTACCTGGTTTCCTGCTATTGATATTTCAATTCCAAATTTGCGTTATGGTTTAGTTGAAACAATTGGTATTGTTTGTAGTTTCCTTGCTTTTATTATTTGTGGAAAAAGCGTTTTAATTGGAGCTTTAAAAAATATCATAAAAGGGGATTTTTTAGATGAAGCCTTTTTAATGACAGTTGCCGCAATTGGTGCCATTTGTTTAAAAGAATTTCCAGAAGCTGCTGCAATCATGGTTTTATATCAGATTGGTGAAAAGTTTGAAGATTATGCTGTTGATAAATCAAGAGATTCAATTGAAGAAATTGCAAAATTAAGACCAGATACAGCTCTTGTAAAAAAAGAAACTGGCGAGACAGAAGAAATTGAAGCAGACAAAGTTGAAATTGGTTCCATCATCATTGTAAAGGTTGGAGATCGTATTCCAATTGATGGTAAAATTGTTTCTGGTGAAACTTTTGTAGATACATCTGCACTTACAGGAGAAAGTGTTCCTCGCAGAGTATGTATTGGAGATGAAGTTCTTTCAGGTTCAATTAATAAACAGGCTGTAATTGAAATTCAGACAACAAAAGTTGCTGGTGAATCAGCTCTTGCCAGAGTTCTTGAACTTGTTGAAAATGCAACTGAAAATAAAACAAAATCAGAACAGTTTGTAACAAGATTTGCAAAAGTTTACACACCAATTGTTTGTGCAGCTGCTTTAATAATTGCAGTTGTTCCTGCATTAATAACAATGTTCTTTATGCCAGATTATTTTGCAGTTCATGGCTGGCAGGATTGGCTTTACAGAGCATTGGAATTCCTTGTAGTAAGTTGTCCATGTGCAATTGTTATTTCAATTCCATTAAGTTTCTGTGGTGGAATTACTGCTTGTGCTAAAAAAGGAATCTTAATTAAAGGTTCAACATTCCTTGAAGCTCTTGGAAAAACAAAAACTGCAGTATTCGATAAAACCGGTACATTAACAAAAGGTAATTTTATTGTAACAGACATTCATACAATGAATCCTTCAATTTCTAAACAGGAATTGATTGCTATTGCCGCTCATGCTGAACTTCTTTCAACACATCCAATTTCAGCATCATTAAGAGCAATTCATCATGATCATTGTTGTGATGAAGTAAAACTTGAAAACGTAGAAGATATTACAAGTAAAGGAATTAAAGCCTTTGTAAACGGAAAATCAGTTCTTGCAGGAAATTCTTCTTTAATGGAAATGTTTAATATTGATTATCCAAATTGTCCTGAACATTCAGATGGAACAATCGTTCATGTAGCTTGTGATGGAGTTTATGCCGGACACATTGTAATCAGCGATGAAATAAAGGAAGATTCTCAAGAAACAATTAAAGCATTAAAAGAAATTGGCGTTGAAAATGTAGTAATGCTTACTGGTGATAATGAAAAAACTGCCAAAACGGTAGCAGAAAGACTGGGAGTTCATAAAGTTTATGGTCAGTTAATGAGCGGAGACAAACTTTCAAAAGTAGAAGAACTTATGAAGGATCTGGAAACTGATTCAAACGGAAAACCTTGCAAAAAACGTGGAACTCTTATTTTCACTGGAGATGGAATTAATGATGCTCCAGTTCTTGCAAGAGCCGACGCTGGAATTGCTATGGGTGCCATGGGTTCTGATGCTGCAGTTGAAGCTGCCGATATTGTAATTATGGAAGATAAACCTTCAAAACTGGTAGAAGGAATTAAAGTTTCTAGAAAAACTGTAAAAATCGTTTATGAAAATTTAATTGGTTCTTTAGGAATAAAAGGTTTGATCATTCTTCTTTCTGCAATTGGTATTTCAAATATGTGGCTTGCTGTATTTGGAGATGTTGGTGTAACAATTCTTGCAGTATTAAATGCCCTAAGACTATTAAAAACAGAAAAGAAAATGTATAATTAATGCATGTCTTATGAAGTAACTGCTACCAGAAGACGTCCGCAAAAATTTGATGATTTAGTAGGTCAGGAATTTGTTGCTCAGACGCTTAAGAATTCAATCAAATCTGGTAAAATAGCCCATGCATATTTATTTTCAGGTCCACGGGGTTGTGGAAAAACTTCTACAGCCCGTATTCTGGCAAAAGCATTAAATTGTCAGAGTGGACCAACAGATAATCCTTGTGGAACTTGTTCTAATTGTATAGAAATTACAAAAGGTTCAAATCTTGATGTAATTGAAATCGATGGTGCATCAAATACAAGTGTTGATAATATCCGTCAGATTAAGGATGAAGTTCTTTTTCCACCTAGTAACAGTCGTTATAAAATCTACATAATTGATGAAGTTCATATGCTCTCTACCAGTGCATTTAATGCATTGCTTAAAACTATTGAAGAGCCACCTGAATATATTATTTTTATTTTTGCAACAACAGAACTTCAAAAAGTTCCTGCAACAATTAAATCTCGTTGTCAGCAGTTTAATTTCCGTTTAGTTGCCATTGATAAAGTAAAAGATTGTCTTGCAGATGCCGCAAAAGAACTTGGAATTCAAGCTGATGAAGAAGCATTGTTCTGGATTGCCCGGGAATCTACAGGTTCAATGCGAGATGCTTATACATTGTTTGATCAGGTTGTGGCTTTTAGTGAAGGTCACATTACTTACGATAAAATCCGGGATAAATTAGGTCTTGTTGGAATTGACCGGTTGAATGCAATTTTTGAATCATGTGTAAATGGTCAGTCAGAAATTGTAATAAATTATATAGACGAATTTTTACAAGGCGGAATTTCAATAGAACAGTTAATTTCAAATTGTGCTGATTATTTAAGAAGCCTTTTATTAATAAAAAGTGGAATTACAAAAGAAGCACTTTTAGGAAATTCTCCAGATAGATTCAGCTCGGTAGTGTTAAATGGCTGGAATACAATTCAAGTAGAAAGAGCACTTTCGATTTTTCTACAGTTATATAGAGATATCAGATATTCTCTTTCACCACGTTATGAACTGGAACTTACATTCAGCAGATTGTGCTGGCTTTCTCAGTATGTTTCAAATGTGGAAGTTAAAAAAGCAATTGATGCAGCACAGGCTTTATTAATGGGAGCAAATCCTCAGGCTGTGGCAAATGTTAGTCAAATGCAGAATGTTCAGCAAAATACAGCTGTAAATTCAAATGCAAACGCTGGTTTTGTACAAAATATGCCAGTTGCACCTGCTGTTGATGTAGCACCAATTCCAAACGGATTACCAAGACTTTCCATGTTAGATAATCCGCCTCCAGAAGATGAATCGGAAGGGGAGGAACAATCCCACCCTTTTTCTAATGGCGGTTCACTGCCGCCTGAACAATCAGTGAATAATAATCAGCCGGTAGAACCTGAGGCTCCAAAAGAATTGGATGAAAGATTAAAAATTCATATTCCTCAATCAAATATCACATCAGAAGGTGTTGTGCCTACTTTTATGATACAAGGTTCATCGACTTATACTTTAAATCCGGATGAAGATGATTCAGGGTGGACAAATACAGATACTCCACCGGAAGATAATTTTTATACAGAACAGTATTATACTTCAGCCGCAGAAAATTCTTATGAAGCAACATTGCAGCCAGTTTCATCAAATCAAAATGGAAATATTCCGGCAAGTGAAGTTTTTTCTACTCCAGACGGACGGAATCTTTCAATAGATGAATTAAAGGCAAGTGTTATTTCAAATTTATCAATAAAGAACACTTTTGTTTCTGCCGCTCTTGAACAGTCTGGAAAATGGACAATTAAAAATGATTATGTTGAAGCTGAAATTTCAACTTCTTATAATATTTCAGTTTTACAGAAAGACGTTCCATTAATTTCAGAAATGATTTCTACAGTTTGCGGAAAAACAATGGGATTTAATATGATATTAAAACAGCAGGAAGAAGTAAAACGAGAAGCAGTTGAACTTCCAAATCAAGTTAAAATTTTATTAGATGTATTTAAGGGCGACATTGTTGCCGGTAAAATATAAAGAGGTTTTTTATGAATCCATTTGAATTATTAAAAAATACTAAAGCATTAAAAGAACAGTCAGAAAAATTGCAGGAAGAACTTGCAGAAATTACAGCAGAAGGTTCATCTGGCGGTAGAATGGTAACTGTTACTTTAAATGGAAAATTCGAAATGAAAGGAATTAAATTAGATCCAATTTGTGTTGATAATCGCGATTGTCAAATGCTGGAGGATTTAATTGTAGCAGCTCATAACAATGCCATGCAAAATGTTCAGGAACAGATTAAAGCAAAGACAACTTCTCTTTTAGGCGGAATGGATTTGTCTGGATTTGGTTTGTAATTTTTGGGTGGGAGTCCAAAAAAGGGTGGGGAATAAATGAACGCATTTGATGATTTAACCAGCAATTTTGCAAGATTACCAGGAATCGGTAAAAAAAGTGCAATTCGAATTGTAAACTGGCTTTTAAAACAAGATAAAATGTACGTACAGAAATTTGCACAGAATTTAAATGTACTTCAAGATAAAGTAAAGCCTTGTTCAATTTGTGGAAACTGGACCGAAGAAGATCCTTGTCCAATTTGTTCCAGCCCATTGAGGGATAAATCTCAGATTTGTGTAGTAGAACAACCACAGGATGTATCTACAATAGAAGCTTACGGTGAATTTAAAGGTCAGTATCATGTTTTGGGAGGATTATTAAAACCACTTGAAGGTATAGGTCCATCTCAACTTTCAATCCAACCATTAATCAGTCGTCTTAAAAATGGAGAACTGAAGGAAGTAATTATTGCAACAAATCCTACAGTAGAAGGTGATACAACTGCTTTATATATTAATAAAGTTATTACAGAACAATTACCAGGAAATTCACTAAAAGTTACCAGACTTGCAACAGGAATTCCTGTAGGTGGAGATCTGGAATATATTGATAAGAGAACATTAAGTTTAAGTTTTAGAGGAAGAAGCGAAATCTAACAACCGCTTTTATTCTTCCCAGTTTCTTGCCCGTTCAACAGCTTTTTTCCATCCGGAATAAAGTTTAGTTCTTTGTTCTTCAGGCATTTTAGGTTCAAAGATTTTATCTGTTTCCCGGCGTTCAAGAATTTCTTCTTTACTTTTCCAGAAGCCAGTTGCAAGCCCTGCAAGATAAGCAGCACCTAAAGCTGTAGTTTCAACATTTTTAGGTCTGCATACTTTTGTATTTAAAATATCAGACTGGAACTGAAGCATTACATTACTAACGCTGGCACCACCGTCAACATTCAAAGTATTAATTTCTGTTCCAGAATCTTTTACCATAGTTTCAAGAACATCACAAACTTCGTAAGCAATTCCTTCAAGGGCAGCACGACAAATATGAGCTTTTTTTACACCTCGAGTAAGACCAATAATTGTTCCACGAGCATACATATCCCAATATGGAGTTCCAAGACCAACAAATGCAGGAACAATATAAGCCCCGTTTGAATCAGGAACACTTTCAGCAAGCCGGTCAATTTCTGGAGCAGAAGAAATTAATTCCAGTTCATCACGAAGCCATTTAATAACTGCACCACCAACAAAAACGCTGCCTTCCAGAGCATATTCAATTTTACCGTTTATTCCAAGAGCAATAGTTGTAAGAAGATTTTTAGAAACAACAGGTTTATCACCAGTGTTCATAAGCATAAAACAACCAGTTCCATAAGTATTTTTTGCATCACCCTTATTAAAACAACCTTGTCCAAAAAGCGCAGATTGCTGATCCCCAATGGCAGAAGCAATAGGAACCTTAAAACCACAAATATCAGCATCAGTTTCGCAATAAATTTCTGAAGAATTTCTTACTTCAGGTAAAATACATCGTGGAATATTTAAAAGTTTTAATAAATCATTATCCCAGTCCAGATTGTAAATATTAAAAAGCATTGTACGGCAGGCATTTGTAACATCAGTAACGTGAGATTTTCCCCCGCTTAATTTCCAGATAAGCCAGGTATCAATTGTTCCAGCCAGAAGTTCACCGTTTTCTGCCCGCTCCCGAACACCTAGAACATTATCCAAAATCCATTTTATTTTAGTTCCAGAAAAATATGCATCAATTAAAAGACCAGTTTTTTCTTTAATCAGTTGATCATATCCGTCTTTAGAAAGTTTTTCACAAATATCAGCAGTTCTACGACATTGCCAGACAATTGCATGGTAAACAGGTTTTCCAGTTTTTTTATCCCAGATTACAACAGTTTCACGCTGATTTGTAATTCCAATTGCCGCAATTTCATCAAGTTTGATTTCAGAATCTACAATTAAATTTTCAAGAACCTTAAGCTGACACTTAAATAATTCTTCGGCATCATGTTCAACCCAGCCCGGTTTTGGATAAAACTGAGTAAATTCTTTTTGCATAGAACCAATAGGATGAGCATCCTTGTCGTAAATAATTGCCCGTGAAGAAGTGGTTCCCTGATCTAATGCAATGATATATTTTTTTGCCATGATTGCCTCAATAAAATAGATTTTATAAAACAAATTCTATCACGGTAATTTTATAACGCAAGTTTTTTATTTTAAGGATTAATCTGGGGTTCCGGCAGATAAACTGCCGTCGGGCGTTACGCCACTTGGTACCCGCGGTGCAACGCAGAAAATCTGCTTTTGCACTGCCTTCGGCATGGCTCCATGCCCTAACCTGGAGAGTTTTTCTTAACGGTTTATCGATTATAGGCTCTCGATAAATCTCGAGAACAGCCATTCTATCGTTAAACCTAAAAAGTTCCCCTTACGGAGAACTTTTCTTAACGGTTTATCGATTGTAGGCATTTGCCTGTGCAAGCATAGCTTACAGCTATGCTCGAAATCTATTTTTAGCGTAACAATGAAAGTACGTTCTGATCGACCTCATTCGCCAGCTCACTCGGA
>JAKSTJ010000052.1 GCA_024402635.1 Treponema sp.
TCAAAAGGAACAATCGTTGTTCTTGGTTCTGGTCCAATCCGTATTGGTCAGGGTATTGAATTCGATTATTCGTCAGTTCAGTGTATCTGGGCTTTGAAAAAACTTGGATATGAAGTTGCAATCATCAACAACAATCCGGAAACTGTTTCTACAGACTTTGATACTGCAGACCGCCTTTATTTTGAACCACTTACTCCAGTTGATGTAATGAATGTTCTTGCCGTAGAAAAACCTCTTGGAGTTGTAGTTGCCTTTGGTGGTGGTACTGCAATTAAACTGGCAAATTACCTTCACTCTCAAGGAATTAAGATTCTTGGTACTTCTGCAGATGCAATTGACTTGGCCGAAGACCGAGAACGTTTTGATGAACTTTGTGAAAAACTTGAAGTAAACCGTCCAAAAGGTCTTACAGTTCTTACAGAAGTTGAAGCTCTGGAAGCTGCTGCAAAACTTGGCTACCCTGTTCTTATGCGTCCATCTTATGTTTTAGGTGGTCAGAACATGATTATTGCCCGCTCAAGTGCAGATATTAAAGAATATATGAAAATCATTCTCGCTCAAAAGATTGAAAATCCTATTTTAATTGATAAATACATGGAAGGTCTTGAGCTGGAAATTGACTGTATTTGTGATGGCGAAGATGTTTTAATTCCTGGAATTATGCAGCATGTTGAACGCACTGGTATTCACTCAGGTGACTCAATTGCCGTATATCCTACATACAGTTTTACTCCAGAAATGGAAGCGGAAGTTGTAAAAAAATCTACAGCAATGGCTTTGGCACTTGGTACAAAGGGACTTACAAACATTCAGTGGCTTTTCTACAATGGTCAACTGAATATTATTGAAGCAAACCCTCGCTCTTCCCGCACTGTTCCTTATTTAAGTAAAGTAACAGGGGTTCCAATGGTTGAACTTGCAACCCGTGCAATGCTTGGTGAAAAAGTAAAAGACATGGGATTCGGAACAGGATTATTTAAAGCAAGAAATTATTATGCTGTAAAAGTTCCAGTGTTCAGTTTTGAAAAATTAATGGACGTAGACACACATCTTGGACCTGAAATGAAATCAACTGGTGAAGTTCTTGGAATTGCACCAACAGTTGAAGAAGCAATTTATAAAGGAATGCTGGCTGCAGGCTGGAAAATGATTCATCCAAGTCAGAAAAAAGATGCAGCAATTTTGTTCAGTGTTCGCCAGTCAGATTTACCTGAACTACCTGCTCTTGCAAAAAAATACTACGATATGGGATTCAAATTGTATGCTACAAGTGGAAATGCTACAACAATTGAACGCTCTGGAATGGAAGTTATTCACGTTGCAAAAGTTCATGAAAACTACAACGACAATGTAATGACTTTACTGGAAAGCGGTAAAATTGATTATGTTTTATCAACTTCAGCAAAAGGTCGTGATCCAGTTGCAGAATCAGTTAAATTGCGCCGTCTTGCAGTTGAACATGACATTGACTGTTTTACTTCAATGGATACTGCAAATGCAATGGCAGACTGTCTTGCCAGCAAGTTTGATGTAAACAATCTTTGCCTTGTAGATATAAATCATTTTGAAGAATAATATTTGTATTTCAAAAACTTACTTCATTCCCGTAAGTTTTTGAAATATTTATTCTCTACATAAAAAACCTAATGGTTTAGGTATTTTCCCCGGTATTGAGTAAAACGTTTAATTAAATTATTATAAATATACATTTCAGAAAGTCATCGTGAGTTTATCTAAACTAATCTACTTCTAAGTCGGACGGAAGCAAAATTTTATTTATCATCGAGACGGTCCATATGAACTCTCTTAAAAAAACTTCTCTTTTTCTAATGTTAAGCGTTGTGATTGCCGGAACATTATTATTTACTGTTCTTGGAGCAATCTTCTCCAGAAAAGCTATAACTAAACAAGTCGAAAACAGTATTGGTATTATTGCACAGGGTATTATTGAAAAAATTGAACTGGAAAATTCCAATTATTTCAACTTACTTATTAAGACAAACGGAATTCCTAATTTTTCTGATGCTGATTATGATATGTTCTTAAAACAGGACATACTTGATTCAATGGCAGCTCCAGATCCATCTCTTATTGGATTATCTATTACAGATAAAGGTGGAAACTCAAGAATCGTAACTGGTGCAGTATTAAACTTTGCAGAACGACCATATGTTCAGGCTGCTTTAAAAGGTCAGAATTATGTTTATGGACCAATCATTAATAAAGGTGATGGTCGTCTTGCTACATTCTATTCTGGACCTGCATACGACAATAAAAAGAATATAATCGGAACTTTCTTTGCAGTTGCCAGAGGTGAAGTTCTCAGCGAATTCTGTGCAGCAACATTAATTGGAAAAAACAGCCATCCTATGATTATTACAAAAGATTATATGAAAGTTGCCGAAAACGAATATTTTCCAGGAACAATTGTTGGAGATCAGAACCAGGAAAATATTCTTAATGCAAATCTGATGGACATAGCAAAAGCAACTAATTCTCATTACGAAGAAGTTGTAAAAAATATTGTTTCCGGCCAGAAGGGCATAGATTATGTAAACACTAAAAATGGAAAAGAAGTTGTTTATTATCAGTCAATTCCTGATACAAACTGGTGTCTCGTATTAAAAGCTCCACTTTCAGATTTTACAGAAGGCTTAAACTCCATGTACAATCTTTTCTTTATCATTGCTGTTATTTCCCTCGCTGCTGGTTTAATTAATGCTTTATTAATGGGAAAATCATTTAAGCCACTTAGAACAGTTGGAAACGCAATGAACAAAATTGCCAGTGATGATGCTGATCTTACAAAACGTCTTGAACTTACAAACAAAAAAGAATTGGATCGTGTAATCAAAGGATTTAATAACTTCTCAGAAAAACTCCAGGGAATTGTTTCTACAATCAAAACTTCAAAAGATACATTAATTTCCACATATTCAGATCTTGTTTCAACAACTGATTCAATGACATCAAATATTGAAAATGTTTCTTCAGATATTTCAATGGTTTCTGGTGAAGTTTCATCCCAGCTTCAGAGCGTTCAATCTACATCTTTTGCAATTCAGGATATTACAAAAAATGTTCATTCATTAGCAAATTTAATTCAGGAACAGGTTGCAGCAATTACACAGGCATCGGCTTCCGTTGAACAGATGATTGGAAATATTAAATCAGTAAACAATTCAACAGGAACTTTATATACAGTTTATAAAGAACTTGAACAGAATGCAAAATCAGGAATTGAAACTCAAAACGAAACTTCTGTAATTCTTGACCAGATTAAAAATAAATCAACAGTTCTTCTTGAAGCAAATAAAATTATTACTGAAATTGCCTCTCAGACAAACCTTCTTTCTATGAATGCCGCAATCGAAGCAGCACATGCAGGTGAATTTGGAAAAGGATTCAGCGTTGTTGCCGAAGAAATCAGAAAACTGGCAGATGTTTCTGCAGATCAATCTAAAAATATTAAGATTCAGCTTACAGAAATCAGTACAGCTATTGATAATGCAGTTTCAAAAGCTCAAAGTTCTATCAATTCCTTTACAACTGTAAATGAAGATCTTATTAGAACTTCTGAATTAGTTGAAACAATTAAAGGTGCAATGGAAGAACAGGAAATTGGTTCTCAGCAAATTTTGGATGCTCTTGCTTCAATGAACAATTTCTCTGATGAAGTTAGAACTGGTTCTGACAGCATGACAAATTCAAGTAATCTTATTACAACCGAAATTGACAAGCTTTCAACAATTTCTGAAACAATCAGCCAGTCAATTTCAAGAATGAACGATAACTCTTCAAAATTAACAGAAATTGCAGAATCAACTAATAACAAAGTAAATCAAATCAAAAACTCTGTAGATACAATCAACAATCAGATTGAAATGTTCAGAGTTTAATCTCATTTAAAAAATTCCATAACGGGTTTATAATATTCGTTATGGAATACTCATCAAATTCAGATAAAATCACAAGAGACTATTTTGATTCTCTTCTTCTCGAAACCCGCTACTTAGATAGTCAGACTCCATCAACAAAGATGGAACTTTTCGGAAATACTTTTGACACTCCTGTTATGACCGCTGCCCTTTCTCATTTAGGTAACACTGCTAAAAATGGCATGATTACTTATGCAGAAGGAGCAAAACTTTCCAATGCAGTTCATTGGGTTGGAATGGGTGATGATAAGGAACTGGAAGACATTATTGCTACAGGTGCCAAAACTATTAAAATTATTAAACCTCATGCAGATAATAATGAAGTTTTCAGAAAAATTGAACATGCTGTAAATGCAGGCTGTCTTGCAGTAGGAATGGACATTGATCATTCATTTTCTGCTGATGGAAATTACGACAATGTTCTGGGACTTCCAATGAAAGCAAAATCTACACAGGAACTTACAGAATTTGTACAGGCTGCAGGAATTCCTTTTGTAGTAAAAGGCGTTCAGAGTACCCAGGATGCAATTAAATGTTTAAGGGCTGGTTGTGCAGGTATTGTGGTTTCTCATCATCACAATATGCTTCCATATTCGGTTCCACCATTATTTATACTTCAGGATATTATTTCTGCAGTTTCAAATCAAATTCCAGTATTTGTTGATTGTGGAATTGAAAGCGGAATTGATGCATACAAAGTCCTTGCATTAGGAGCAACTGCAGTTTCTGTAGGAAGACATCTTATGCCCTTATTAAAAAAAGGACCTGATGCCATTTCCCAGCGAATTAATGAAATGAACGCAGAATTAGCAGGTGTAATGGCCCGCACAGGAGTAAAAAATCTTTCAGAAATGGATTCTTCAATAATTCATAAAAGAAATTTTTAATTCTCCGATAAAATAAATATGATTCAAAAACCAGGCTGGACCTATTCTTATTTACCATCTCTTGGCCAGAATATGGCAATAAACGATACAACAGGAGTAATGTATACAGAAGATAAAACTAAGTATACAAAAGAAGAAGTCCAGTTTCTGGAATCAATTAATTTTGAACTTCCAGTTTCTGTTCACATTATAAAAAAAATTTTTTCAGGAACAATAATCACTGAATAAAAAAAACTGCTCGACTTTCGCCGAGCAGCCCCACCCATATAATAATTTTCCATGCCTATTTTGATGGTCGGAAAATCATATCCTTTGTTATTTCAGCAATAGAATGAACACCACACATTGCCATTGTATCTTCAAGTTCTGCCTTAATTTTCTGAACAAAAACCTGAACACCTTCTTCTGCACCGCCAAAAACAGCAGGAACAAATGGACGACAAATTAAAACGCCATCAGCTCCAAGAGCAAGTGCCTTAAAAACATCTACTCCAGTTCTAATTCCACCATCAACCAAAACTTTCATTTTGTTATCAGGATCATTCTTTACTGCATCTGCAATTTCTTCAAGAACTTCTGCAGTTGCTGCACACTGGTCTAAAACTCTTCCACCATGATTAGAAACTATAATTGCCGCAGCACCAGCTTCTTTTGCTTTAAGCGCCCCTTTTACAGACATAACTCCTTTTACAATAAAAGGTTTTCCTGCAATTGATGCAATTTCTTTTAGTTCTTCAACAGTTTTGCTTCCTGCTGGTGGATTACAATTCTTTAAGAAAGGAAGACCTGCAGCATCAATATCCATTGCAACTGCAAAACATCCCGATTCTTTTACATAATTCATTTTTTCTCGAATTTTTTCGATATTCCATGGTTTAATTGTTGGAATACCAATTCCATCCGCCTGCTTGATTGCTTTTGCTGCATCAGTAACAACATTTTCGAAAGCACCATCCCCTGTAAAAGCAGCAATTCCAGCCTTAGCACATGCAGCTACTAAAATCTGATTATATGAAAGATCATCATATTTTGTTCCATAATGAAGATTTACAGCACCAACAGGGCCTGCAAAAACAGGAAGTACAAATTGTTTTCCAAAAAGCTGAACAGAAGTATCTACAGGTTTATTTTCACAAAGAGTATCCATTACAACACGTATTTCCTGCCATTTCTGAAAATTACGAATTGCTCCGTCTCCAGAACCTTTTGCACCTGGACCTGGCATCTGATTACCGCAGGCTTTTCCATTACAAACTGGACAAGCCTTACAATATTTTCCCATTTCTGGTCGTGCGTTTTCCAATACCTCTGTATAAGTCATAAAAAAACCTCTTGTGAATATTTGTCAATTATATCACAAAAGGTCTAAATTTTCTATAAAAACAAGAAAAAAACTTATTAAATCCACGGTTAAATCAGGTATTGATTCAAAAATTTACGGGAAGGAAGTTTTTGAATATTTTTTTCCTATTCAAATCTTTTATCTTCAATACGTTTTGTTTTCTTTTCAGAACGTGGCAATTCTCCAATTCCAACAACTTCAACTTTTGGAGTAAGATTATATTTCTGCTTAAAGAAATACTGAATACCTAATGCTACTTCTGAACGGTCTGTTCCCCCTTCTACTTCAACCTGAACAGTCATCTGATCTTTTCCATTTTCATGTTCAATAATTGCACGGTATTCAGAAGAAGTTCCTGGAACAGATTTTATTACATCTTCAATTGTACTTGGGAAAATAATATTTCCTTTTACTTTTACCATATCATCAGAACGGCCCATAATCTGTGTAATTCTTGGATATGAACGTCCACATGGACATTTTTCTGTTACAAAAGCGGCCAGATCATGAGTACGGAAACGGAAAAGTGGAGCTCCTTCTTTTACTAAAGTTGTAAGACAGATTTCTCCCATTTCACCTTCAGGAACAGGTTTTCCAGTTTCAGGATCAAGAATTTCAACATAAATATAATCATCAAAAATATGCATACCTGCATCTGATTTATCACAATTTATACCAATTCCAGGTCCATAACATTCTGTAAGCCCATAAATGTCGTAAAGTTCAATTCCAAGAATACTCTGAATTCGATTACGCATTTTATCGCCCCATCGTTCTGAACCAATTACGCCTTTTTTAAGTTTAATGTTTTTACCAATACCACGAGCTTCAACTTGTTCTGCCAGTAAAAGAGCATAAGATGAAGTTGCACAAATTACGGTTGATCCTAAATCCTGCATCATCTGAAGCTGTTTTTCAGTGTTTCCAGGTCCCATTGGAACAGCCATAGCTCCAAGTTTTTCACAACCTGCCTGAAAACCAATTCCTGCAGTCCAAAGTCCATAACCTGGAGTAATCTGTATACGGTCTTTTTTTCCAATGCCGGCAAGTTCGTAACAACGGGCAAACATTATAGCCCAATCATCAACATCTTTTTTTGTATATGGAACAATAACTGGAGCTCCTGTAGTTCCTGATGATGAATGAATACGTACAATTTCTTCTTCTGGAACTGCAGCAAGACCTAGAGGATATGCATCTCTTAAATCCTGTTTTGTACAAAATGGAACCAGTCTCTCAAAATCTTCCTGAGTTTTAATATCATCTGGATTTACATTCTTAAATCGTTCTGTATAAAAAGGATTTCCACAAGCCTTTACTCGTTTAATTTGCATTCTTATCTGTTCTAATTGTTTATCTGTCATTTTCATTTAAGTTTAATACTCCCAAAGAATAATATATTCTGTTACTATTAACAGTAATTCAGTAAAATCAATTTGTCAAATTTTTGCTTTTTATTTTCTAAATAAAATCTACCGCTTTACAGTTTAATTCATAGAAATCAGGTTTTACGAGAATTTTTAATGCACTCTTAATTTCATCTTTATTAAGAAGACCTGATTTACAGGCTGCTCCCAGTAATACCATATTTACAACTCTTGAACTTCCTAATTTTTCACAGGCTTCTTCTGTATCTACAACAATTACTTTTCCTGCAGTTTTTTCAAGAAATTCAATCATTGTTCTTTCGTCAAAAGTTTTTCCTGTAAGACTTGCTGTTGTTGGTTGAACAACTTTCTTATTTACAACAACAATTCCGTCTTTTTTAAGAAAATCAATATTTCTGACAGCTTCTGCAGCTTCAAATGCAATTATAATATCAGCCTGGCCTTTTGGAATTAATGGTGAAAAAATCTCTTCTCCAATTCTAACATGACTGGTAACAGAGCCACCACGCTGAGCCATTCCAATTGTTTCGGCAGATAAAACATGTTCTCCTCCAGAAATTGCAGATTGAGATATAACTTTTGCTGCAAGAACAGTTCCCTGGCCTCCTACTCCACAAATTAATATATTTTTAGACATAATTACCTCCTTTAGGAAGGGAAAGTCTCCCCCTGCGCCGGCATTTTGTTACCAGCTATGTTTAAGACTGCAACGACCAGTTTACAAAATTGCCTTAACCGGACAAACTCCTGCACATAATCCACAACCTGTACAAAGAGATTTGTCAATTTCTACCAGTTGTTTTCCTTTTGCGCTGATTTTTTGACTTAAACTTAATGCAGGACATCCAAGTTCTGTAATACACTTATGACAACCAATACATTTTTCTGATTCAACAGTTTTTGTTCCCGGGAATTTATATCCCAGTTTTCCCGCAATAGAAATACATGGAGATTTAAAAATAATTGCAGAAACTCCAGGAGCCTCGCTGGCAGTTTTTACAGCAGCAACTGCTTCTTCCTGATTAAAAGGGTTTACTTCAATAATCGGATTTACGCCAAATGACTCAAGAATTTTTGGAATACTTATTTTTTCTACAATTTCACCCATCATTGTTACACCAGTTCCTGGATGTGGCTGATGTCCTGTCATGGCAGTTGTAGAGTTATCAAGAATACAGACAGTTTGATGTGCCTGATTATAAACAGCATTTACAACACCTGTAATTCCACTGGCAAAGAAAGTTGAATCTCCAATAAAACTGAAACAATACCTGTCATTTTCATTATGATAGAACCCTTGAGCCATTGTAATATCAGCACCCATACAAAGACAGGTATCTGTCATATCCAGTGGCATTGCGTTTCCTAATGTATAACAGCCAATATCTCCACAATAAGCAGTTTTCTTGCCTTTCATAGCCTGTTTTACTGCATAGAATGAACCTCTGTGTGGACAACCGGCACATAATACTGGTGGACGAACAGGAAGCTCTGGAGAAATCAATTCAGAATTCGTAATGCAGGCCTCGGATTTATTTTTTATAGATAATTTATTTTCTATAATACTTTTTATAATTTCTACTGAAAGTTCACCGGCTTCTGGAACACTTTTGTCGTGTTTGCCATGAATAATACAGTCGATTTTTCTGGAACCGCTTAAGGCTATAAGAGCATCTTCTATTACAGGATCCAGTTCTTCAAAAACTGTAATTTCTGAATTGTTTTTCATATATTCGGCAGCTAGATCTGCAGGAAATGGAAATGGAGTTCCAATTTTTAATATTGATGCATTAGAAATTGCTTTACTATCTGGATTGTCTTTTTTAAGAATTGATAAAGCTTCTTTTAAATAACAGTAACTTATACCACCAGCTGCAAAGGCGTTACGGGAATGTGTCCCGTTAGAAGGGGTGGCAGAAGACGCATTAGCGGCTGAGGTCAGGGGAAGGCTTTCCCCTTCTACTGTATTCCATTTTGATTTAGAAAATTCTGCAGGAAGAAGATTTTCATTTCTTTCGAAAATACGTTTATGATTCATGTATGAACTTTTTGGGAAAATAACCCATCGTTTTGAATCTTTTTCAAAAGTTCCGACTTTACGGCAAGGTTCCAGTTCTGGCATTTCCATACTTTCATATGCATGATCAACACGAGTAGTTGGACGGAAAAGAACCGGTGTATTAAATTTTTCAGAAAGTTCAAAAGCTTCCTGTATCATTTCGTAAGCTTCCAATGGTGTTGCCGGATCAAAACATGGAATTTTAGAATACTGTGCAAAATTTCTTGTATCCTGTTCTGTTTGACTTGAAATTGGACCTGGATCATCGGCTGAAACAATTACCATTCCTCCTTTTACGCCAACATAAGAAAGACACATTACAGGATCACTGGCAACATTAAGACCTACCTGTTTCATTGTTACTAAAGTACGGCTGCCTGCATAACTTGCTCCTGCTGCAACTTCTACAGCGGCTTTTTCATTTACAGACCATTCTACATATGTTCCTGTTTGATTTTTATATTTCGAAATAAATTCAATAATTTCACTGGATGGAGTTCCAGGATAACCGGCTACAAGATTTACTCCGGCTTTTAATGCTCCAAGCGCAATGGCCTGGTTTCCCATAATCATTTGTTTAGACATAAACTCCATTATATCGGAAGTAATATAAAAGGTAAAATAAAAAAGCTGCCCATAATACTTTTTATTCATTAAATATTATGAACAGCTTTAATTAATTACAAAAAATCTCTATTTTTCAAAAGGTCCAGGTGTAGGATTTACTTTTCTATGATTTCCATAAAAATCTTTATTGAAGATGATTTCCGAACCATCTGGATTTTCAAATTTCTGTTCTGGTTCAAAAGCCATTCCTAAAGTTTTTGTTGAAATTGTTTTAAGACAAACATCTGAAGGAATAAAATCATAAGCATTTGTTTCAAATACAAAAGTTCCATCCTTTTCTTTTACAGAGAAAGTTACTTTATTTTTTTCGTCTACAAAAGCATCTGTTTCTTTTTTCATTGGTTTTGCACCGTTAAAATAGAAGTTTCCTTCTGCCCAAACTGGCAATGGATTGTAATATCTGTCACTTGGAGCAGACCCCATTCCACAATAACCATCAAACTGTTTTACCCATTCATCGTAAGTTGGATATGCATCGTAAGGAATTGTTCCGGCTACAAGATTTGCATCTGTCCATTCATTTCCTTTGTTTGCATTCATAATTTCAATCATTCCAGGACGCATTGATTTCTGAACGAAAATATTGTTGTAGAAACGGGCATCTCCATGAAGAATTGTCATAAATCCCATTACTTCTGTTCTATGCTGAACATGATATGGTGTATATCTTGGAGAAAGTTTTGTTTTTGCACCATTGTTTACACCAAGACCAACTGCGGTTAATGAACCTGCAATATAGTTATGAACAAAAGCTAATCCCTGAGTTGGAATCTTACATGCATGATCTGAAAGAAGAATGTTATTATCTACAAGTGTTGGACCGTGAGAAACTTCAATAAAAATATCTTCTCCTAATCCATCTGCATTTAATAAATTAGCATTGTAATCACTTGGGAATGTATTATCATGGAATAAATTCTGTGTTACACGAGTTCCCTGAGCCTGCCAGTCCAGCCACAATCCTCTTGTACAATTGTGGAAATGATTTCTGCGGATTATTACATCAATAGCAGCATGCATTTTAATACCGCCAATTTCAGCTCCAGCAAGATTCTGTTTATTATTAATATGATGAATATGATTGTCTTCAATAATTGAGAAAACTCCACCAAGATGACCAACAATACCAGTCTGACCACAATCATGAATATCACAATGACGGATTATATGAGAACCAATGTTTTCTTTTGACCAGCCTTCTATCTGTGCCTGACAAATATTGTCTCGTTCTGTCTGAGTTCCATCTTTGAATTTCCATTTTAACCATTTGTTATCATTATTTGGCTGTTTGTATTTTCCTAAAGAAATTCCAGAACATTTTGAATCAGAAACTTCACAATCTTCAATAATCCATCCTTTTGACCAGTGAGGACCAATCATTCCTTCCTGATAAGCTGTTGGAGGAGCCCACTGTGTTGCAGCCTGTTTTACAACAAAACCTGAAAGTGTAATATAGCCAATTCCTTCTTCTGAAGGATAAAAACAATTTTCTCTTACAGTTATTTCAACATTTTCTTTATTTGGATTTTTTCCCTGAAAATTTGCATAAATTACAGTTGAATCAGATTTTTCATCCTGTTCTGTATACCAGGTATAAACTGTAAAGTCTGGATCCCATGATTTTGCATAAACAACAGGATTTTTTACACCTTCAAGAGTAGTTGTTTCATACATTGATTTTCCGTTTAAGAAAACATCTCCAGTATGAGCAATATAAGTAGCAATAAACCAGTCACCGCTTACAAGAGTTGTATAAGGATTATAATCACCAAAAATTCCGTTTGGAATCTTTGCACACCAGACGTTGCCTTCTACCAAAGTCCAGTTTTTTACTTCTTCAGCACCTGTAATTACAGCTCCCCTTCTCTCTTCAGAACGGTAAACTATTCTTGCATTTTCAGTACCTGCATTTTTTGGATTTACATATTCACGGTAAATTCCTTTTGCAACTACAACTTCATCGCCAGGTCTGGCAATATTTGCTGCTGCACTAATATTTTTAAATGGATAGTCTTTTGTACCATTTCCGTTATTTTTTGCATTACAATCTACATAAAAAATCATTTTTAACCTCGAAAAAAAACAGATGTGTCTATAATAACAAACACACCTGTTTACATATAGAATAAATCTCTTTTAAAAAAGTCTAAAATTTCAAAACAAGAAGACTTTTTCCAGGAATCTCAATCTGACCATTAATCAAAGCGGTTTTATTTACGCACTCACATTCTTCTGGAAAACGTATATTACATAATTCCAGATTGGACATTTTTTCTGCACTAATTGATTTGTTTGGACCATTAGGATCAACAGAACCATTTTCTGCAGGTGCTTTATATTTGCCGTCTTTTGCCTGAAGAATTAATGTTTCAGCTTCAACTTTTAATTCAGCACCATCTTCATTTACAAGATTGATTTTCTGGGCTTTTTCATCACCATTTACAATCTTAATGATTTTTTTGCTTCCATCTTTTACTGCAGAAACATAAAGCTTCTGATTTCTCAAATCTTTTTCCTGACCGTTCAAAACCAGTACTTCAGAACCAGAATAATCCGAGAATATTTTCTGAACATAATAGCTTGGTGTAAGAACAACTTTATCTGCATCAAACCAGATCATATCAGGAGTCCACTGAGAATGTCCGATTCTATTGAATAACGGTGCATATGAAGCAAGTTTTACAATATCACCATTTCGTTCCATTCCTGTAAGCATGGCCGCTTCTGCAATTCCACTTTCCACAGAGTTTGTTAAGTTACAATCGTGACCTGCATATTCTCCCGCAAAAATTCCAATATTTCGAGGATAGTTATCATAGAAATCTACATTTTCATAAAGCCACTGTGGAGCAACATAATAATGTTCATCAACTGCATAGGCAAAATCTGGATTTTTTGCACAATTTTCTCTATAAAAATCCCAGGCCTTTGTATGAAGTTCATGATTTACAAATGGACCTGCAGTTCCGAGACATTTGATTTCTGGATAAACTTTATGAATTGCTTTTTCAAATGCTATATAACGAGGAGCTACATCTACCTGACGGCTTTCCCATTGTTCATTTCCAATTGCAAGAAGTTCAAGATTAAAACTTTCCGGATGTCCCATTTGTGCACGAAGACTTCCCCACTTGCTGTCTACAGGACCATTTGCAAATTCAATTAAATCCAAAGCATCCTGAACATATTCCATAAATTCCGGACTATTTACAGGAACAGTCTGATATGAACGGAACTGACATGCAACACCAATATTTAAAACTGGAAGTGGCTGACATTTTCTTTCTGCAGTTGATAATTTTTCACACAAAAGAAAATATTCATAAAAACCAATTCCATAACTCTGCATATAGTGAGAATCCTGCATTTGATTTGCATATAAAGTATTTCCACCCTGCAATGCCCAGAGATTTGTCTGAATTTTACGGTCTTTTAATTCACCTACTGTATTTTTCCAGTAATAACGGCGCATTAAACTGGTTCCTTCAACAATACAACCACCAGGAAATCTTACAAAAGAAGGATGAAGATTTGCCAGAGCATTAAACAAATCTTTTCTGAAAATTCCTTCAACAGCATCTTCCGGAATCATAGAAATTAAATCAAATTCCACAACTCCAGTTTCTGTTAAAAGAATTTCAAATTTTGCTTTCTGAATATTATCCAAAGCTGTAATCTGAGTTTCATATTTACGCCAGATTTTTGATTCACAGTTACCAACCATTCCTTCATAACCATCTGGTTCATTTTCCTGAGCAACAATAAATTTTACAGTAGAATCTCCAAATATTTTTCCATCTTTAGAAATCTGAACTTTTATATCACCCTTCAAATAATTCACTTCTCTTGCATAAAAAGAAACATTATATTTCATTCCTTTTACAAGACTGATTCCATCGTAAGCTTTGTTGGAAAATCCTTCTCCACTTTTTTCTGCAGTAAATCTTAAATAATGAGGATTTTTTTCACTTACAGGATCATTTGAAGAAATCTGAAGATTTTTTTCTTTTCCGGAAATTGAATTCCATCCATAAATATTATCTTCCTGAAGTACATAATTTCTTGGAGCTCCCATACTATTGATTGCTTCAAAAGAACGGTTTTCCAGCATTTCTGCATAAAGTCCACCGTCGGCAGCAAGATTTATATCTTCAAAAAATAAACCAATCATATCTTTTGTAATTGGTTTTTCCACTTTCTCAGAAATTACAAATTTGTTTTCTGACATAATAATTCTCCTGAATTTATTGCTAGGTTAAACGTTTTACTTAATTATAAATTATAATTTAATTTTTTGTAACCAGAATTTTTTCTTATAGAAAAAAAGGTAACAGTTCTCTTAAATTATAGAATAAGACAGGTAACAATTCTACTAAATATTAAAATCTGATTATTATGATGAAAATTGAAATTTTTTAAAAATCTAAAAAATACTCTATATATAGTGTTAATTTTAAGATTTTTTAATAAAGGTAACAGAAATCCTAAATAATTGTTTTTTCAATACAATTACAGGTAACAATTCTCTTAAACAATTATTAAAATAAGGTAACAGTTCTCTTAAATTACAAAAAAAACAAGCTTCCTTTATATAATTTTTAATTTTTAATAAAATTTTTATTGGATTTATAAAAGGCAGGTAACAGAACTCTTAAAAAAAAGGTCACAATTCTCTTAAAACTATCCACAATTTTATGTGGATAAGTCATTTTTCAGGTCACAATTCTCTTAAAGTATTGATTAAGTATAAATTTGATGTATATATAGAAGAAAATAACAACTTTAATTTTGCTTGTAACAAATCTCTTAAAAAAAGTCACAAAACTCTTAAATCTTCTATATATACTAATAATAACTAATAATATATTTAAATTCTAATAATAAGCATTGTGAATATGTTGATAACTCATTATTTCTTAGTAGAATTGTTACCATATATTCTTTAAGAGAAATGTTACCTCCTATAAATCAGTTGTAATTAAAGCATAACGATGATCATTCTTTAAAACTGGAGTAGGACTTTTATAAAGAGTAATTCCAGAACCATCTTTATGAACTTCAAATTTAACTTCTTTATAATATTTTTCTTTTATTTCAGTTAAAAGTTCAATAATTCTTGCATAATTTACATTTACAAGATTAGGATCCTTTCCATCTTCAACAGGAATAAACTGTTCAACTAATTTACTTCTGGAAATTGAAACAGGTTCCGTTAAACCATTATTTCTGAAAATTAACCAGGCATACAAATCTTTTGCAATTGGACTTGCAATATCTTTATATACACCGTAATCAATAGGAACTGCATGAGCCTGACAGAAAGCACAGAATTCAGGTGATAAAAGAATTTTAAAATGTCCGGTTTTATTTTCGCCAGAATCATCTTCAACTTCCTGATACTGAACTCCAGTTGTAAAACGAATGTTTCCTGTTGATTTTGTACGAACTGTTACATCTTTTTTAGGATATTTTCCGTCTTCATACATGTCTTGAAAAAGATATCCGGATTTAAGTTCTTTTATTTCCTGTTCAAAAGAAAATGCTGCATTTGAAAAACATTCCAGCTGCTGTTTTATATCTGCACCACGTTGCTTTGGTAACTGTAATTCTCTTAATAAATCTGCAAGTGAAGCGTATTCGATTAAAAGAGAATTATCTTTATTTTGAGAAATAACTGCATGTGTTGTTAAAATTGATAAGAGTAATCGGCCGTATTTTCCAAATGGAACGTTTTTTGGAGATGTAAGGGTTAATGTAATACCCTGACTTCCTTTTCGTACAAAAACAGTTTTATTAATATTTTTAAACGGTAATGATGCTGTTGTAAAAAAACTTGGAATATATCCGATTTGTTTTTTTGTATTAGATGCCTGAAGTTCATCATTTATTTCAAATAATTCCGATATAGAATTATCAGGAGTTACTTCAAGATTAGTTTCATCTATTTTTTTTCTACCCATAAAATTCCACCCATATTAAGTAACACTTCTCTTAAATTACTCTTCTGTTTTAGTAATTCCACTTTTTGAAACGTAAATGCGGCCTGCCCGTGCTTCTCTCATAATATAATCAACAGCCATTTCAAATCCCTGATTCATTGAGATTTCGCAGTCTGTAAAGAATTTTTTAAATTCATTTCTTTTTCCAGATGTAAGACGTAAGTTTACTGAATCTGAATATTTGCTTTTTGATTGATTATCTGAAGTTAAAGCAGAAGATTTTGTTGCAGTCGGATTGGAAGTAACAACTGAAACATCATCTTTTTTAAAGTTGTTTGCAATCTGGCTTGAAAGAGCCTCAGGGAGGTCTGTTGTAGTTGTTTTTCTTGCTAATGGCATGTGTTACTCCTATTTTACTAAGTCAGCTAATTTTTCAAATGCTGAAAGTGTGTCAGGTTTTGCTCCCTGCTGCTGAATTGTTTTTCTTACAATCTGAGACATTTTTATATTCTGATCCTGTGGAACTTCTACAACGTTTAATTCTGTTGATTTAAGAGCATCAATAATTCCGTTTGCCAGTTTGTAAGAATGGTTTACTTCATTAAGAACAATTGTCTTTAATGTAGGATTTTCTGAATGCTGACGTTTTTTAAAATCCTTAAGATTGTTTCTGAAGATTTCCAGTCCGTCCTGAGAGAAACCGTCTGCTTTGACAACTGCAAGAGCTTCGTCTGTAGCCTTCATAATATTTTCTTCAAAGATGTCAAAGTTTGGAGATGTATCAAAAATACAGTAATCAAATTTTTCTTCAAGGAGAGCTTCTGTTAATTCAACAAAAATAAATGGTTCTCTTGCGGCTTGATTTGATCTGTAAATCTTAAGAGCATTGCTGCTTTTTTCATCGATTGCAACTGTTGGAATAATAAAAAGATTTTCTACAGTTGTTGGTTTAATTGCTTTGTCATAGGTAACAGTTCCATTAAGAACATCTGCAAGTTCATAATCAAAACTGTCTAAAAGGCAGCTTGTTGAATTGCCCTGAGGGTCTGCATCAATCAGCAGTACTTTATAATTTTTTGCCAGTTCGGCAGCCAGTGAAACACTCACTGTAGTTTTTCCTACACCACCCTTTTGTATGGCAACTGTAATACGTTTCATTTGTTTCCTCCCAAAAAATACACTTTTTGTGTACTAATAAATTATATTATAAAATTAATAATAAAACAACTAATATTTATAATAAATATTATATAAAACATTAGCAATATTAGCAAATGTATTAGTAACAATATTAGTATTATACTAATAAGAATACTAATAAATATTAGTAATTATATTAGAAATATTAGAAAAAATATTAGAAAATAAAACACGTCGAAATCTTGAAAAAAACGGGGGTGTTTTTAACTTTTTGAATAATTTATCGATTCAGCTATAAAGCCCTGTTTTTTGCCATTTTCAGAGGCTTCAAATTTACGGGTAGAAATCCAGTTTTTTTTCATTTTCAGAGAGTTTTTTACTCCTTATTTACTGTCTGAATTTATATACAGATAGAGCTGAAAGGGAAGGGGATTTTAATAAAAAAACAGAGGTAACAATTCTCCTAAAAAATATAAAAAAATGTAACAAATAATAAATTGACTTGTTGTTATTAAAAGCGAAAGAATATTTATCTTTAGTTCAAAAAACAGGAGGCAATTATGAAAAAATTATCTGGAACAATTTTTTGTGTTGTAAGTTCAGTTTTGTTTTTTTCATGTTCGTTATTATCAGAAACATTTCGTCCTGCTTACGGAAGTTTACCAGAAGGTCTTTATGAATCAAAAGAAATCAATTCTGTCACAGGATATTTGAATCTTACAGTTGATGGAGAGTACTTGGAATATACAAGTATTGGCTTACAGGGATACGAAAAGACTTTGAATATTTTACCTGGAAATAAAGTTGTTTATTCTGAAAAAGAATATAAGTACTATGAAAAAACTGGTGAAAATGAATATAAAACTTTGAATCCACCAGAGCTTGTATATGTAAGATGGAATGAATGTGATGGTTCTTATAAACTTGGTCAGAAAAAAATGATTATGTTTGATTTTAATGTTGAACCTGATTATGACGGAATAAAACGTGGACCGCTTCTTTCTGGTTCTGCATGGTATTATAAAGTTGATGATAATCAGATTGAGTTGTCAAGGAAGGCTGTTCTTGGTGAAGGTGGTAACAGAGAAGTTTTTGACAAGGTTTTAGAACCACGATAAAGAATGATACATCGAATAAAGAAAGGGGATGTCCAACAAGTATTTGTCATGCTGAACT
>JAKSTJ010000053.1 GCA_024402635.1 Treponema sp.
GAGCATTTTGCCGGCTTTGCCGTCGCTCGGTAGGTTTTCGTCCATCATAGCTCAGAAAGAAGACTTCCTATAAATTGGAAACCGCAAGTTGTTTCAACAACTGAGGATTTACAATTCCTTCGCGAGAGCGAACATGTCCAATAAACAGAGTTTTTATAAAAACTCGAGTTAAAATAAACGGTGATATCTTAACCGTTTATTTTAAACCTTCGGATATTCCGGAGTCTTTTTTTTGTGTTTATCTTCTTTCTGTTCGGGAACCATCGACAGCCGAGGCTGTTCGACGGAAATCATTAATGATTTCCGAACCTCCCTCAAAATGCTCAAGAGCATTTTGCCGGCTTTGCCGTCGTTCGGTAGGTTTTCGTCCATCATAGCTCAGTAAAAACTTTATCATGGGAAAAATTCCTTATTATTTCTCTTTAAATCGGTTTGAATTTGTGTATTCCTCTATAATGTGGTATTCTATATTAATCAATTTTTACGGTTAAATTTTTTATGAAGACTATCGCTGTTTTAGTTCCTTCCTTAACAATTGAATACTGTCAGGATTTTCTTGGCGGAATTACCTCATACTTTTCTGATAAAGATGTCAAATTAATTATATCTCAGACTCAATTATTACATAATGAAACCGGGTTGTATGATTATCAATATTGGAATTCTGTAAATATTCTTAAATCACAAGAAATTGATGCTTATATTATACCTGCAGGTCTTTATACAGTTAAAAGAACACCAGAAGAACTTAGAAATCTTTTTAAGGACTTTACACCACGTCCAATCATTTGTAGTGCAATGGATATTGGACTGGAAAATTCTTATGTTGTAAAAATTGATTCTTACGAATCCATTAATCAAATTGTAAAACATTTTAAAGAAACCCATAACTGCAAACATATTGCTTTTATGTCTGCAAACAGTACTAATTCTGCAGAAGCAATTGAACGTTTTGCAGCATATAAAAAAGCTCTAAAACAAAACGGCCTTGAATATGATGAAAAACTTGTATTTGACGGTTTTTTCACTGATTTTGGTGCTCATAACGATTTACTTTCTAAATGCAAAAATAAATCAGAAATTCAGTTTGATGGTCTTGTTTGTGCAAACGATAATATGGCCGTCGGTTCAATAAAAGCATTAACTGAACTTGGTATAGATGTACCACAAAAAGTAATTGTTTCTGGATTTGATAATTCTCCTTTGTCATTTTTTTCAAGACCTAAACTTTCTACTATTGATCAGGATATTTTTGGACAAGGCGAAGTTTGTGCAAAACTTGCAAATGATGTTTTAAATGGTGTTGAAATTCCTAAAGAAACTTTATTTACACCAATCACAATGTTCCGTCAGTCTTGTAATTGTATTCCTATAAACAATATGGAAGTTACTTACGTTGATACAAAAGGTTCATTTGTAATAGAAAATGATCATACTTCAAGTTTATTCTCTATAATGATGAACAATATCACCGAAAAAATGAACATAACAACTATCCTTGATATGATTCGAAGTTGTAATACTTTACGTCAAATTTATTACAACCTCAAATATCTTGTTGGTCAATGCGAATTAAATTCCATGTTCGTAAATCTGTATAAAACTCCTGTTTATGCTGATAATAATGATACTCCTGTTTTACCAGATGAAGTTGAACTTATTATGTATGCAGAAAATCTTAATTACAAAGAAGGTTTTACACCTGGTACAATCTTTAAGCCAAGTGAGCGAATTTTCCCACAGGAAGCCTCAATAGAAGGCCCTGGAAATTATATTTTACAGCCAATTTATGCTGGAGAATCTATTTTCGGTTATTTTACAGCAAAGATTAAAAATACAAATTTCCCAAGCTATCAGATGTATTTAAAGATTCTAGGAACTGCTATTTCACAAAGTTATGAATATACTAACAAACTGATTCAAACTGAAAAGCTTTCAACAGAAGTAATTCAATTAAACGACCTTGCCAAAACTGATGAATTAACCGGTCTTTTAAATAGACGTGGATTTATGGAATTAGGTCAGAGAGCACTTGATATTCTTCAGGAAATCAGTAATGCGGGTGTAGTTTTCTTTGCCGATATGGATGGCCTGAAAAAAATAAACGATACTTATGGGCATAAAATGGGCGACAAAGCAATTCAGTCCCAGGGCCAGGTCTTAAAAAGAGTATTCCGCTCTTCTGATATTATTGGACGCATTAGTGGTGATGAATTTGCTATTATTGCAAAGGGAATGTTAATTACAATGATTCCTGTAATCCGCAAAAAAATTAATTACTGGTGCAAAAAAATTTCAATTGAAAATGAACTTCCTTTTACAATTTCTCTAAGTATTGGTGCAGTTGATCTTGAAGGTGGAAGTTCTTTACAAAGTTTACTTTCTGAAGCAGATAAATTACTCTACAAAGAAAAATCAAGAAAACATAATAAACAGAAATAATTATGGAAATTAATCTTACTCAGGGAAGTGAATTTAAAACTCTGGTTAAATTCTCCTTACCTTTTCTTCTTGCAAATTTTTTACAGACTTTATACGGAATGGCAGATCTGTTTATTGCAGGTCAGTTTAATGGTTCTGAAATAATTACTGCAGTTTCTGTTGGCAGCCAGATTATGCATATGCTTACAGTTATTATTGTAGGTCTTTCAATGGGTTCTACAGTTTTAATTGGTCGTGCAGTAGGTGCAAAAGATTCTAAAGGAATAAAAACTGTTATTTCTTCCACAATAATCGTTTTTACAATCACAGCTCTTCTTTTAACTGCAATTACAATCTGTTGTTGTCCATTAATTGTAAAACTTGTTTCTACACCGCCAGAAGCAATTGAACAGACTAAAATTTATTTATGGATTTGTTTTGCGGGAATTCCATTTATTACTGCTTACAATGTTATTGCGGCAGTTTTCAGAGGTCTTGGTGATTCTAAAAGTCCAATGATTTTTATTTCCATTTCCTGTGTGATTAACATTGCCCTGGATTATTTATTTATGGGCTATTTTAAAATGGAAGCTGGTGGTGCGGCAATTGCAACTGTACTTGCCCAAACAATCAGTGTAGCAATTTCTCTTATAGCTGTAATTAAGCTTCGTAAGAATAAAGTTGTTTCAAATTTAGAAAAAACTTCTATTGTTAAGACTGATAAAAAATGTGCTGGAGAAATTCTTAATATTGGACTTCCGGTTGCAGTTCAGGACGGATTTATTCAGATTTCCTTTCTTGTAATTACAATTATTGCTAACAGCAGGGGTGTTGATGTTGCAGCTTCTGTTGGTGTTGTAGAAAAAATAATCTGCTTCTTATTTCTTGTTCCATCTGCAATGCTTTCTTCTGTTTCTGCAATTGCTGCTCAAAATTACGGCGCAAATGAACCACAACGGGCAAAAAAGACCCTTTATTACGGTATTTTGATTGGAGTATGCTCCGGTTTAATTTTTGCCATTTTATTTCAATTTATTTCAGAACCTGTTATTTATCTGTTTTCCAGAGAAGAAAATGTTATTAAACTGGGCAGCCAGTATATGCATTCTTACGTTTTTGATTGTGTTTTTGCAGCAATTCATTTTAGTTTCAGCGGATATTTCTGTGCATGTAAAAAATCGATTTATGCATTTATTCATAATATAATTTCCATTATTTTAATAAGAATACCTGGTGCTTATTTGGCTTCGGTTATTTTTCCACAAACCTTATTTCCTATGGGACTGGCTGCCACTACAGGTTCTTTACTTTCTTCATTTATCTGCTTTTTTATTTTTATTTCTCCCGGATTTAAGAAGAGTCTTTCGAAATTATAAAACAGCTTAGGATATGGAGGGGCGGCTTGCCGTCTTTAGATGAGCGAACAGCGAACCCCGGAACATCCGACGGCTTTAGCCGGAAGCCCCATATTTTTCTCTTGAAGATTTTGCCTTATGAATTACAATTAATATAGAAACAAAAAAAGGAATTAAAATGACAGAACAGGAACGAACAGACGAAATTAACGCTTTAATTAATGAAATGACACTGGAGGAAAAAGTTTCTCTTATGCTTCACGAAAGTATGGCTGTAGATAGACTTGGTATTCCCGAATATAACTGGTGGAATGAAGGACTTCACGGAATTGGACGTGCTGGTCATGCAACAGTTTTTCCTCAAACAATTGGTCTTGCTGCAACTTTTGATGTATCTCTTGCTGAAAAAGAATATACAGCAATTTCCGATGAAGCTCGTGCAAAATATAATGATGCTATAAAAGCTGGAAATCGTTCTCAATATAAAGGACTTACTTTCTGGACTCCTAACATTAATATTTTCCGTGATCCTAGATGGGGACGTGGGCAGGAAACTTTTGGTGAAGATCCAGTTTTAACTTCAAAAATGGGGGTTGCTGCTGTAAAAGGTTTACAAGGTGATGATCCTCAGAATTTAAAAACTGCCGCTTGTGCTAAACATTTTGCAGTTCATTCTGGACCTGAAAATACCCGTCATACTGCAAATGTAAAACCTTCTAAAAAAGATTTCTGGGAAACTTATATGCCGGCTTTTAAAGCTTTGGTTGATAATAACGTTGAATCTGTAATGGGTGCATACCAGCGTTTATATGATGAACCTTGCAACGGCAGCAAATATCTTTTAGTGGATATTCTCCGAAATAAATGGGGATTTAAAGGTCATGTTGTAAGTGACTGCTGGGCTGTAAAAGATTTCCATGAAAATCATAAGGTTACTAAAACTCCGGCTGAATCTGCTGCTCTGGCAATTAATAATACTTGTGATTTAAACTGTGGTTGTACTTACCATGCTGCAATTGATGCAGTAAGACAGGGCCTTTTATCTGAAGAAAAAGTTAACGAAAGTCTTTTCCGTCTTTTAATGACAAGATTTAAGCTTGGAATGTTTGATGCTCCTGAAAAATCTAAATGGGGAAATCTTGGAATTAAAGACATTGATTCTCCAGAACATCGTGCATTGGCAAGAAAAGTTGCACAGGATTCTATTGTACTTCTTAAAAATGATAATAATCTTCTTCCGCTTAATGATGAAGCTAAAAAAATTATGATTATTGGACCAACAGCAACAAATGTAAATGCTCTTCTTGGTAACTATTACGGATTAAATTCTCGTCTTGTTACAATTCTTGAAGGTATTATTGGAAAAGTTGAAACTCGTCCAAAAATTAATATTGATTATCATCCTGGAGTTGGAATGTACGCCGACAGCAAACAACGGGGCTGGACTTTAGGAATGTGTGAATCAGCTGATGTTGTAATTGCCTGTTTCGGTCTTGACTGTATGATGGAAGGTGAAGAAGGAGATTCTGTTGAAACAACTAAAGGGGACAGAGACTTTATTGAACTTCCTGAACATCAACTGGATTATTTAAGAGGAATTCGTGAACGAGGAACTCCAGTTGTATTAGTTCTTACAGCCGGTTGTCCTGTTGCATTCCCTCGTGACATTGCCGATGCAATTATTTGTGCCTGGTATCCTGGTGAAGAAGGTGGAAATGCTGTTGCTGATATTATTTTTGGTGAAGCAGTTCCTTCTGGACATCTTCCAGTTACTTTCCCTGCCTCTACAAATGATTTACCAGCTTTTGATGATTACAATATGAAAAACAGAACTTACCGTTATATTGAAAAAGAACCATTGTTCCCATTCGGATTTGGGTTAAGTTATACAAGTTTTGAATTTTCAGATTTAAAAGCTTCTGTAAATGGAGACAAAATTTGTGTAAAAGCAAATGTAACCAACAAAGGAAAAATTGATGCACAGGAAGTAGTTCAACTTTATATTTCAAAAGAAAACAGAAACGCCGATGATCCAATTTCTTCTTTGAAAGCTTTTGATAAACTTCTGATTAAAGCTGGAGATACTAAAGAAGTTTCTTTTGATTTATGCAAATCTGATTTTGAAAGTTTTGATAATGAGGGAAATGCTTCTGTTGTTCCTGGAAATTATATTATTTCTTTAGGAGATTCTTCTCCAACAGAATTATCTGCAAAATTAGGAGCATCAAAACCTGCTTCAACAAGCATAAGTTTATAGAAATAATTATAGAAAATCTTAAAAAAAATTATTATAATTTCTTATATTTTTTTTAGAAGGACACTAATCATGGGTGGAATTTTTGGCGTTGCATCAAAACAAGATTGTTCATTAGATTTGTTTTTTGGTGTTGATTATCATTCGCATCTTGGTACAAGTCGTGGTGGACTTGCAGTATTAACTGATGAAGGTAGATTTGAACATTCAATTCATAATATTAAAAATTCACCTTTCAGAACAAAATTTGAAGATGATATTGAAGAATTGCATGGAAAATTAGGAATTGGTTGTATTTCGGATTATGAACCTCAACCTCTTCTTGTAAATTCCCACCTTGGAAGTTTTGCTGTTACAACAGTTGGTTTAATTTCAAATAAAGACGAATTAATTAAAGAAGTTCGTGATAGTTCAAATGTTCACTTTCTCGAAATGAGTGGTAGTGAAATAAATCAAACTGAACTCGTTGTTGCATTAATCAATCAGAAGAAAACAATTCTTGAAGGAATTCAGAACGTTCAGCAAAAAGTTCAGGGGTCTATGACAATGCTTGTTATGACTTCTGAAGGAATTTATTGTGCACGAGATAAAATGGGACGAACTCCAATTCAGATTGGTAAAAAAGATAATGCCTATTGTGCATCTTTTGAAAACTTTGCCTATATAAATCTTGGATATAAAGATTTTTACGAACTTGGTCCTGCTGAAGTTGTTTTAATGACAGCTGATGGTATTAAAACTTTACAGCCAAGACAAAAAGAAATGAAAATCTGTACTTTCTTATGGATTTATTACGGATATCCAACAGCAACTTATGAAGGTGTAAATACAGAAGCAATGCGCTACAACTGCGGAAAATATCTTGCTATGAGAGATAAAGATTCTGTACATCCAGATTGTGTTGCTGGTGTTCCAGATTCTGGTACAGCTCATGCAGTTGGTTACGCAAATGAAGCAGGAATTCCTTTTACCCGCCCATTTATTAAATATACTCCAACATGGCCACGTTCATTTATGCCAACAAATCAGGCACAAAGAAATCTTATTGCTCATATGAAACTTATTCCTGTTGAACAGCTTATTAAAGGAAAAAGCATTCTTTTAATTGATGACTCTATTGTTCGTGGTACTCAGTTACGCGAAACAACAGATTTCTTATATGAAAGCGGTGCAAAAGAAGTTCATATTCGTCCTGCTTGTCCTCCTTTAGTATATGGATGTAAATACTTAAATTTCAGCCGTTCTAAATCAGAAATGGATTTAATTACAAGACGAGTAATTGAAAAATTTGAAGGTCCAAATGTAAGCAATGAAGTTCTTCAGGAATACTGTGATCCAGATAATCCAAAATACGAAAAAATGATTGAAGAAATTCGTCAGCAGTTACATTTCACAACATTACGCTATCACCGCTTAGACGATATGCTTGATAGTACAGGAATTGAACACTGTAAGCTTTGTACTTACTGCTGGAACGGAAAAGAATAAAAAAAATCTTATTTCATCCTGAACTAAGTTCTTTATCATCCTGAACTAAATTCTTTGTCATCCTGAACTAAGTTCTTTGTCATCCTGAACTTGTTTCAGGATCTCACCAAAAAAACTTAAATAATAAAATTTTTTTAAAGATTTAAAAAATAAAAAACCCGAAAGTTTCCTTTCGGGTTTTTATTTTAACTAACTAGAAATTATCTAATTAAGCTCTTTTTGCTTTAGCCTGTTTAATGAAAGTTTTAATACCTTCAATTACGAGGATTACAGAAAGAACGATCATTGCAGCAGCAAAGATCATCTGGAACCAATCGCCCCAAGCAGCTGTACCAGCAATTACCTGTTTAATTTTTGCAATTACTGTAAGAACTAAACTTGTTAATGTAGCAGCTAACATGAATACCATTGGAATGTAGAACATTTTGTTGTTCTTTCCAACGTTTCCGAGCCATGCAGCAACAGCAAGTAAAGCAATACCAGCGAGTAACTGGTTAGCAGCACCAAAGAGACCCCAAATCTGAGAAAGTGAGAGGAATCCAAGTGTAGCACCAATAATTACCATGAATGCTGTAGCAAAGAGTGGATTAGCAAGTACTTTACGAATACCTTTAGCATCTTTCCATGTTGCTTCATCTTCTTTAAGGAAGAGTTCAGAGAACATAAAGCGGCTCAAACGTGTAGCTGAGTCAAGAGATGTTAAAGCGAATACAGAAACTGCAAGTGTAAGAAGAGCATTGATTGTATTGTACAATCCTGTACCTTCTGTAGCAAACATTGTAGCAATACCAGCACCGAATGCAGCAGATGGAGAACCATATGCTTTAGCCTGCCAGTTGCTCCAAACAACACCAACAGCGATTAAAGAAATAATACCAAGAGCAGATTCAATTAACATTGAACCATAACCGATTGCTTTAGCGTTCTTTTCGTTATCAAGCTGTTTAGAAGTTGTACCAGAAGCGATTAATGAGTGGAAACCAGAACAAGCACCACATGCAACTGTAATGAACAATGTTGGGAACAAGAAATTACCGTTTACTGACCAACCAGCAAATGCAGGAATTTCAAATTTAACATTACCAACGAAAGCTGCCATTACAATACCAACTACAGCGATTGCCATCATTGCATAAAGCAAATAAGAAGAAAGATAATCACGTGGCTGTAACATAATCCATACTGGAATTAAAGATGCAACTGCAATGTACAATGCAACGAAAATAATCCAGCCAGTTCTGTTCATAACAATACCAACATTCAATCCTAAGTATACGATAGCAACAATACCAACAATACCAATGATTGTAGCAGGAAGAACTTTCATTCCACATTTATTTGTAAGAATACCATAAAGTACAGCAAGTACAATAAACAATACAGAAACCATAGCAGTTGTCTGGTTAGAATTTGGAGTAGTTGTAAATCCAAATGATTTTCCAGTTGTTTCAATAAGAGCATCTGCAGTAAAGAATGTACCTGCAACAACATTTACGAATGATGCAATTACAAGAATCAATACGAGTAAAGCAAAGATAATAAATAATTTCTTTGATGTTTTACCCATAGATGATTTAATAATTTCACCAACTGATTTACCATTGTGACGGATAGAAGCAAACAATGAACCAAAATCCTGAAGACCACCGAAGAAGATACCTCCAATGATACATCACAAGAATACTGGAACCCAACCAAACATAGCAGCCTGAATTGGACCGTTAATTGGACCTGCACCAGCAATTGATGAGAAGTGATGTCCCATTAATACAGCTGGTTTAGCTTCAACATAGTCTACTCCATCAGGTGTTTCCTGAGCTGGAGTCTTCTTTGAAGGGTCAATACCCCACTGTTTTGCTAACCATGAACCATAGAAAATATATCCTATGAGGAGCAAAACGATTGCAGCAACAATAATTAATAATGCTGTCATTTTCTTTTATCTCCTATAATAAAAAGAATACTTAATTAGATAAAACTTTCCCCACAATTTTTCTAAAATTCTTTCCGAATCTATTATAAAACATTTTACCGTCACTAAGCTGTAATACAATAACTGCATAATTACTCCAGCCTCGTAAACTGTACATATAAGTTTTTGAATGCTTTGCTTTTTTAATG
The DNA here is from genome assembly GCA_024402635.1 of Treponema sp. Taxonomy (GTDB): domain Bacteria; phylum Spirochaetota; class Spirochaetia; order Treponematales; family Treponemataceae; genus Treponema_D. Next base: position 9,640 of record JAKSTJ010000053.1, read on the forward strand.
ATTTTTTTTGTTTCTTCTTCTACTGAATTACAAAGAACGATTAAAGTTACGTCGGAATTTTTATGACCACTTACAGGTTTTACTCTAGATAATCCTGTTTCCCAGGCCTTTTGATCAAATTCATTAAAGTTTTCATTTGAAAGAGTTTCTGGAGTTGCAAAAAAGACAAATTCATTAGAATCGATATCGGCAATTTTTGCAGAACGAACTAAAATATACTGTTCGTTATGAGAATGAAATTCTGCTTCAGCTGAAAATGGTTCAGTTACATCTTCAGTTTTTATATTATAGTATCTTTTATAAGATGGGAGTAATTTTTCAAGTGCTTCCTGAGGATTCATTTTAATACCTTAATACCCATCTTTTATTATAAACTTCTGTTTGATAGTTTTCAACAACAAACTTTATAAACGCTTAAAATTATAAAAAATACTTAAGTTATTCTAAAGGAATTTTAAATGGTGCAACAGGAATTCCTTCTGATGAATAGAAATTTATAATCCATGGATTATTTTTCCATAAATATCTTAATTCCTTTAATTGTCTGAATTTTGCAGGAATACAAACTTCTACATCAACGTCTGAAATTAAACTGGCACTTACTTCAACAACGGAATTTTCAGTTACAACTTCAAATCCATAAATTTCTTTTGCTTCCTTATTAAAATCCGCAACATCATTTTCAACAAAATAAGCTTTTAATTTAGAAGAACCTGTATCAAAACGAATATTTATAACATTTACATCTTTCTGACAATATTCAACTTTTGGAGAAGGTTCAAATTTTTTACCATATGCAATTCTCAAAGCTTCCCTTCCCGCTCTGTAACCAACAGTTTTTTTAGATTCAGGATGAAGATCGTTCCATTCCCCAGCATCAATTAAAACTGCAAGTCCTGCATTTTTTAATTCTTCAACTGCATTTTTTTGAGCCTGACGTAATTCTGCCCAATCTTCAATTTCGCCAGTTGTTTTTTCATAACCATTTGCCCAGTTTGGAAGCTGAGCAATTACAACAGGCATATCTTCCGGTGCATAAATAAATTTTTTGCGCCAGAGAGAAACCATTTTTTCAAGGTAAGATTTATAAATTCCATAATCCCAACTGTTTGATTCTCCCTGATACCATAAAGCACCAGAAATTCCATAATTAAAAGCAGGAGCCAGCATTGAATTATATAAAGCAGTTGGTTCCCATTCAAAAAACATTTCACCTGGACGAACTTCTTTTTTACAAGAAGCACATTTTTTCCATTTTCCATCAAGACTGATTTTAATTCCAGATGAAGATGAATTTCCTTCAAAATGTTCAATATTTCTTGTAATTGATGGCTGAACTTGAACATCATCTGTGAAAATAAAATAAGGTTTTTCTTTATAAAATCTTATTGGTCCCTGCCCATTTTTTTGAACTCTTACAGTTACAGTATTTTTACCTGCAACAAAGGCACCTGCAGGAACAATATAACGTCTTGGAGGATAAGTATAATATGTAATTCCACAGAATGCTTTGTTTACCCAGATTTTATCCGCATCCTGAATTGTACCCATCCATAAATGAGTTTTCTTAGAATTTAAAATATCAGCCTGTTCCTGAGTTAATTCTATTTCTTTCTTTAACCATAAAACACCGGCATTTTTTTCAAAATCTTCAAAGTCACCAGGTAATTCACAATCTTCCCATTTATCAGATATTTCTGAATATGACAATTTTTCCCATTGTTCAATGCTTCCAATATCATTAGCAAAAAATTCTGAATCCCATTTTTTCTGTGCAGTTAAAACTGAATTACGTTTTTTCTCAATTTCACCTGGTTTTTTCCAGAAATCAACTTTTTGTAAAAGATCTTCTTTTTTAAGTTCCTTTAATGAATCATAATCCATCCAGGCAGTAATTGGTGAACCACCCTGACTTGCATTTATAATTCCAACAGGAACATTTAGTTCTTCATTTATTTTTTTTGCAAAAAAGTAAGCTGTTCCCGAAAGTTTTCCAAGATTTTCTTCGCAAGCATAAAGCCATTGAGGATTTTCAACTGAATCTTTTTCACCTTCAAATGAATATGAAATAGGAACAGTTATCATTCTGATATTTGGATTTTCAGGCAAAGAGAATTCGTTTTTATATTTGTAATAAAGACGTTCCATTGGAAGCTGGGCGTTTGATTGACCAGAACTAACCCAAACTTCACCAACATAAACGTCATTAAAAACAATAGTTTCGTCAGATGAAAAAATTTCTAATTTAAAAGGTCCACCTGCCTTTCCAGGATTAAATTCAATTTTCCAGTTACCATCATTATCAGATTTTACCGAGTACTCTTCATTTCTGAATTTTAAAACAACTTCTGTATCAGCAAGTGATTTTCCAAAAATTGAACCAGTTCTTTCCCGCTGCAAAACCATTCCAGAACTGTATAAACCTTTTGTAATTAAAAACTTATTCATCATAACCTTCATTTTTTTAAATTATTGATCAGTCCAAATTCTTGCTGTATTTTCGTATTTAAACCAGTCGAAATCAGCATAGAAATCTTTATCTTTATTCTGATCTTTTCTAGATGCAAACATTCCTACCAGAGTTCCAACAAAACCACCAGCTTTTTCAACGCTCAATAAACTTGCATCAAGATTTTCTTCAAATACAGACATACTTCGTTCATCCTGACCATACTGGAAAGAAAGTCTTTGTTTTTCTGCAACAACTCGTAAAACAATATTTACCTTTTCTGCAGAACCACAATAAACTTCTTCTTTAAGAATTTTATCTTCGCTACCATCAGCAAGAATTAACTGTAAAACAACAACATTTCCTTTATTTACAATCTGAAGACGATAGTTAAATGTTTCATTCTGGAAACAACAAATTCCTGTACAATCTTCTGGATTTACAAAATGAGCTTCAATACTTGCACATGCTTCATAACTAAAACCAGTCTGACGAGTTGCAACAAAAGAAGTCTGACCATTTTGAGTCAAAAGTCCAGATCCATAAATACGCAAAGATCCAGGATTTTCTTTACAGTTTATAAATGAATCATCTCTATCACGCAAACTTAACCAGCGGTCACTTAATTTTTCTGAATTAAAATCATCAGTTACAGGGAAAGAAATTGCATCGGCATCATCATTAGTTCTTTTTGCAACATGACCAAAAATATCATAGGCATTTTCAACCAAACCAGTTTCCCAGCTTACTAATGGCCAGTCATCTTCCCATTTTACTGGAACAAGGAAAGTTTCTCGTCCCATATTACAGAATCTTGGAGAACCTTTTTCATTTCCATATGGTCTGGAAGCAAGACAAACCATCCACCAGCGACCATTATTATCCTGGAACAAATCAGCATGTCCAACATAAACAACACCAGCGCCCATTCCAAGATGTCTGTGAGTTAAAATAGGATTTGATTTTTTACCTTCCCATTCACCATCAATAGTATCACATCTTGCAACACAAACCGCATGTTCAGGACCTGTACCACCTTCTGCATGAATCAAATAATATTTCCCATTGATTTTATAAATATGAGGACCTTCTGGCCACACACAATTTTTTAATGCACCACGCCAGATTCCTTTAGGTTCACCCAGAAGTTTTCCAGTATTAATATCAAGTTTCTGAATCCAGATTTCCCAGTTGCCGTTATATTTGCAACCTTCTGGAGCTGGACGAGTACCTGTGTACCAGCAAGTTCCATCATCATCAAAAAATAAAGATGGATCAATTCCTTCAGCACCTTCAATTACAACAGGATCCGACCAAGGACCTTCAGGTTTATCTGCAGAAACAAAAAAGTTCCCGATTTTATCAACCTGAGTACAAATACAATAAAATTTTCCATTAAAGTATCTTATTGTAGGAGCGAACAAACCTCTTGAAACGCCCTGACCTGAAAAATCTAACTGCGTTCTTCTATCAATAATATTTCCAATCTGTTCCCAGCTGGCACAATCTTTACTTCTAAAAATTGGAAGACCTGGAAAATAAGAAAAACTAGAATTTACTAAATAAAAATAACCATCTACAGCACAAACAGATGGATCTGGATAAAATCCAGGAAGAATTGGATTAATAATCTTTGCACACATAATAATAATTTTAATTTATATTAAATAGAAAACAATAAGTATAATTTCCTATTTTTTATATATCCTCATATTTTTTGAATCTACCAACTTTTCTTCAACAAAAGAAAAACCAAACTTTTCGTATAAACCATTATGTTCAGTTGCCACAAACAATTCTGAACAATTTTCTTCATCATAAATATAATCAATCAATTCTTTCATATATCCGTTTCCTCTATATTCAGAAAAAGTATATACAAAACCAATCCATGGATTTTTATTTTCATCAACAGGATTCTTTTCCATAAATCCGCAAAAACAAATCAAACTTTCACCATCAGTAACAAGATAAAGCTTTGAATTTTCACCATAAATTTCTTTGAACTTATTCTGATTTAATATTTCAAATAATTTCTGGCATCCATCCCAATCACCACGATTAATTTCATTACGCCAGTATTCCTGATAATCATCATCAAAATAGTTAATAATTTCAAAATCTTCCATAATTTTCCCCTGTATGTTAATGTTTGCAATAATTTTCAATTCTATTGCTACATTTCATCATAATAATTATAATGGATTTTCAATAATAGAGGGAAATAAAATGAGTTTTTTTAAATCATTATTTTCAATTTCAGATACAACTCCTATTCTCCAAATATTAATTTCAGTAGGAATTATCGTAATTGTAGCTAAATATTTTGGAATTCTTGCAAGAAAAATCGGTATCCCTGAAGTAGCCGGAATGATTGTTGCAGGTTTAATCTTAAGATTTTTACCATGGTTCAATAATTTTGGAGGCACAGAATTAAATCCAGTGTATTCGGCAGCAAATCAATTTATTTCAGAAATGGCCGAAATTGGTGTAATTCTTATAATGTTTTCAGCAGGATTAAGTACAAACATTAATTCACTAATAAAATCAGGAAAAAAATCAACAATAATTGCATGTGCCGGAGTTTTCATTCCTTTATTAATGGGAACAATTATGGCACTTTGTTTCTTTGGTTTTGATGGATTCGGAACACCAAAATTCTTCCAGTGTTTATTTATCGGAACAATATTAACTGCCACTTCCGTAAGCATAACAGTTGCAGTTCTAAAAGAATTTGGCAAAATCAAAAGTGATGTTGGACAAACAATCGTTAGTTCCGCAATTATTGATGATGTAATAGGAATTATAGTTCTTACAATTGTATTAGGAGTAAGTTCAGGAAAAGGCGGCTGGCAGGAATACGTTGGCATTATTATAAAAACAGTTCTTTTCTTTATCTGCGCAATTGTTGTAGGATTAATTTTATACAAAGGATTCAACTGGTACGACAAACGCCACCCACGTTCTCACAGAATTCCAATTTATGCATTAGGAATCGCTTTAATTTTCGCATATTGTGCAGAACGTTTTTTCGGAATTGCAGATATTACAGGTGCATACATAGCCGGAATAGTAATGTGCAGTTTAAAAGATGCATCTTACATGGAATCAAAAATCGATATTAATTCATACATGTTCTTTAGCCCAATATTTTTCGCAAGCATAGGATTAAAAACCGATCTTTCCGGAATGAATATGGAATTATTGTGGTTTGCAATTGCATTTGTAATTATCGGTTGTATCTCAAAAATCATAGGATGTGGCGCAATTTCAAAAAGTTTAGGCTACAACTGGAGAGAATCTTTACAAATTGGTCTTGGAATGATGGTTCGTGGCGAAGTTGCATTAATTGTAGCCACAAAAGGACTTTCAACAGGCTTAATCGATTCAAAATATTTTACAGCAGTAATTTTATTAATAATCATTTCTTCAATGTTAGTTCCAATTTTATTAAAGAAAGCTTTTCAAGTAAAAAATAATAAAGAAGAAATACAGGCCCAATCAAACAGCTAAACCGGTGTTCCGCAACTTACCTACGGACGGTCCTTACGCAGCAAGCTGCTACCCAGTTTTTAGAAAAAACTGGCGGACAAGGGGCTGCCTTTCAGACAACCCCTTTTGCTCCATACCGGGGCCCGTTTTATTTAGAAAATATTAGATTTCAGAAACATTTTCCGTATTGCCATTTAATTTTTGATTTTTTAATTCTTCAAAAATAGCTTTAATTTCATATATAAAAGAATACAAATCATTAAATAACATATTATTTTTAGAAGCACAGTCAGCAAACAAACCAACCGTTTTATTATTTAATGCTTCATTTTCTTCAACAATATTAATCATATCATCAATTCTAGAAACATTTTCTGTAATATAATTAGTAAAATTTTCAATGTTTTTAAGATTTGAAGAATTTGTATTTCTAACAGAATCATAATTCTTTAAAGTTTCATCAACTTCCAAAGTAAGATTTCTTAAATTTTCAGTATTCTGTTTTGTTTCTTCTTCAAGTTCAGTAATAGAATTTTCAAGCTGAGCAACATTATGCTGCATTTTCGAAGCAGATTTTTCAGTATTATCAGAAAGTTTTTTTACTTCATTTGCAATAATTCTAAAACCTGCACCTGCAGTACCAGCATGAGCCGCTTCAATAGATGCATTAAAAGAAAGAAGATTTGTCTGGCTGGAAATTTTTTGAATTTCACTAATAAAACCAGTAATTGTTTTAGTTTGCATAATCAAATTTTGAAACTGATTAACATAATTCTTATAATCAGCTTCCATTTTTGCAGTAGTTTCTTTTAAAGCATTAATTGTATTATAAATACCATTTAATCCTTCAATATTCATATCAGCACTAGCAGCAATTGTTTTAGTATTTTCCTGCATCAAATTAGAAGAATTAATTAATTCTTTTAACGAAGAAGTTTGTTTTTCAGAAGTCATTTTCTGAACATCTCTTGTAGAAACATATTGATTCATAAAATCAGAACCAACAGCATCTTTAGAAAGATAATTAATTACAGTATTTACAGTATCAAGTCCACTATTTATAAGTTCAATAGAATTCATTTTTAGTCTCCAATTACAACAGTTACAAGAGTTTGATTACAATGAACACGATTATACTGTTCACCATAAACAGATAATCCTGCGAATGTAGGGAATGTATCTTTATATTTTTTGATTATTTCATTTCCAATATTTTCCCTTTCATAATACATAGTTCGTGTAATACAACTCATCATTATAGTAAATTTAGGATTAGCAATTACTGATTTAATGCCATTACAAGTTTCATCAGCCTTTTCCAAAGCATTACCAATATGCATCATTTCCAAAGTTGAATTTGGTACAACTCTAGCAAATGTAGTTATTTTCTTATCAGCAGTAAAACCAGCAAGAGCAGCAATATGAATATTTCCATTCATATTTCTTCCAAAAGGATTTTCAAAAGTAATAGATTCAGCTTGCATTTCAGTAACACCAAGTTTTTCAGCATATACAGTCTTTGCAGGTTTACCATCAAATTTAACTATTTCACGTTTTACCGGATCAGATTCACTAACAAAAACAGTTTTTCCAGTAGGATTAAAAATTACTTCTTGTCTTATATCAAACTTACATCTAGTTTTAATAAAAAGCATTACAGCACCATCTTGAGTTACCATTCCATTATAAGAAACAAAAGTTTTTGGAGTATCACCAGTATAACCAGCAGTTCCACCAGCAAGCTTAAAATTATCATTTTTAATAATTGAATAAAAGTTAGATAAAATTGTTTCTTCAGCGTTATAAACACCATTTATATAGGCAATACCAAATGCATCATTATGAGAATTTGAATCATTACATCGAATACCAATGCTTGTTAAAGCATTTTCAATAGATTTTTTATATACAATTGGATATGTACTACCATTGTTAATGAATACACCTTTAACCTTTGTAGATTCATCGTACATTGTAGTAAGAATTATTGTATCATTTAGAAATCCTTTTTCTGAAATTTCACCAGCAGTACTTACTCCAATCACTTCAGTTTCTGGAAAGATTTCTTTCATTGCCATCGATAATTCATTAAAATCATATGTAATAGCAGCATAAAAAAATACAGCCTGATATTCATTTGGATTTCTTTTTAATTTTTTAGATAATTCCAAAGCCGCAGCTCTAGGATCTTTTTCACTAGTTTGCAAAACTTCTTGTTCCATTTTTATTTACTCCAATATTTCTATTTTATCCTATATTTTTAATTTTATAAAATTTATTTTTAAACAATATCAAATTTTTATATTTTGTTTTAATTATTTGAAATTAAAACTTTTTCAATACAAAAAACTTCTTATCATATGAGACAGCTAATGACTGTGAGAAAATCGAACTCCCGACATACTTACAATCGATAATCCGTTAAAAAAAGTTGTACGTCAGTGCAACTTTTTAGGATTTTCCTTTAAATCAAGTTCCGAACAACCTTGTTGTGAGGGCGTTGAATGTCGGGAGTTAATACATTGTTAAAAGAAAAAAGACTCTGTAAAACAGAGTCTTTTTTAAAGTGGACGGTGAGAGGATCGAACTCCCGACATACTTACAATCGATAATCCGTTAAAAAAAGTTGTACGTCAGTGCAACTTTTTAGGATTTTCCTTTAAATCAAGTTCCGAACAACCTTGTTGTGAGGGCGTTGAATGTCGGGAGTTAATACATTGTTAAAAGAAAAAAGACTCTGTAAAACAGAGTCTTTTTTAAAGTGGACGGTGAGAGGATCGAACTCCCGACATTCTGGGTGTAAACCAGACGCTCGTACCAGCTGAGCTAACCGTCCGAAAAAAAGCCAGCAGCTACCTACTTTCCCGCTAAAGAGCAGTATCATCGGCGTAA
>JAKSTJ010000054.1 GCA_024402635.1 Treponema sp.
GTTGTTTGTGCGCCTGCAAGCATGCGCACCGGCTCACGAGCCGTAAAACAAAAAAAGGACTTTCTTAAAAGAAAGTCCTTTTTTTGTTTCTCATTTATGATTTGTCCCGCATAAAATGTCGGCACGAAATTAGTTTGGCACGCATCGCAAGATGTCGTGCCATAATGTTTTATGCGGCATTTATGTCCGCATAAAACTTATTTTGTAGCAAGTATTGCAATTCCAGGTAATGTTTTTCCTTCGAGGAATTCCAAAGAAGCACCACCACCAGTTGATACGTGGCTCATTTTGTCAGCAAGCTGGAATTTGTTTACAGCAGCAACTGAGTCACCACCACCAACTACAGTCATAGCTCCTTTACCTGTAGCTTCAGCTACGAGACGAGCAACAGCTTCTGTTCCTTTTGCAAAGTTTTCGAATTCGAATACGCCAACTGGTCCGTTCCAAACGATAGATTTAGAAGCCAAGATTGCATCTTTGTAAAGAGCAACTGTTTTTGGACCAACATCAAGACCCATAAGGTCTGCTGGAAGATCAACTGCATCAACTGCAACTGGATCTTTGTCTGCGAATTCTGCAGCACCAACGTGGTCAACTGGAAGAAGGATTTTTACGTTCTTTTCAGCAGCTTTAGCCAAAAGGTCTTTAGCTGTATCAAGGAAGTCATCTTCAACAAGTGAACGACCAACTTCGTGTCCCTGAGCTTTAAGGAATGTATAAGCCATACCACCACCAACGATGAGTGTTGAAGCATTCTTCATAAGGCTTTCAAGAACAGCGATTTTTGATGATACTTTTGCACCACCGATGATAGCTGTCATTGGTTTTTCTGGGTTTGTTACCATTGGCTGGATGTATTTAACTTCTTTTTCCATAAGGAATCCACCAACTGATTCACATCCCATGAATTTTGCGATAGAAGCTGTAGAAGCCTGATCGCGGTGAGCTGTACCGAAAGCATCGTTTACGAAAATGTCACCGTAAGAAGCAAGTTCTTTAGCCATTACATCACGTTCTGCAGCATCTTTAGAAGTTTCTTCTTTGTGGAAACGTGTGTTTTCAAGCATTGCAACTCCACCTTCTGGAAGTTTTGCAATTGCATCAGCCTGTCCAAGTGCATCTGGAAGGAATGTAACTTCTTTTCCAAGTTTTTCTGCAAAGTATTTTACAACTGGAGCCATGCGGTTTTTACCGTTGATGAATTTTTCAGCATCAGCATCTGTCCAAGTTTTTCCTGCTTTTTCAGCTTTTTCCTGAGCTTTTTTAACGTCCTTTTTAGGATCGCCAAGGTGGCTCATAAGAACGAATGAGCGTGGGCTCTGTTCAAGAATATATTTGATTGTTGGGAGAGCAGCCATGATACGAGTATCATCCTGTACAACTCCATCCTTCATTGGAACGTTGAAATCAACACGCATAATAATGCGTTTACCTTTAAGATCTACATCTTTTACTGTTTTGATCATTAGATTCTCCTCAAGAATTTCTATATTTACCGTTTCTTTTTCACGGAAAATTATACTTTAAAATATACTGTCTTTTTATCTCAAATTCAATGATAAAACTTATTTTCAAAATCCTTAATTTCAATAGGGACATTAAAATAGTTTCCCTGGAATTCATCACATTTCATTTTATTCAAAATATTAAATTGAAATGAAGTTTCCACGGCTTCAGGTAATATTGTCATATGCAATTCTTTGGCAAGATCAATAATTGTTTCCAGCATAATGATATTTCGCTGAGCATCTTCATCTTCCTGCAAAAAGTGTACATCAATTTTAAGAGTATCAGCATCAAATTTTTTCAGCATATTTAATGAAGAATAACCATTTCCAAAATCATCAATAGCAATCTTAAAACCGTATTCTCTCAATTTTTTAGAAATATCATTTACTTTATCAAAATCCGACATTAACAAAGATTCAGATAATTCAATATGAAGATTACCTGGATTTACATCATATTTTTCAACAAGATTAACAAAAGTCTGGAAAATATCACTATAGAAAAAATCTTTTTTTGAAACATTTACTGAAATAAAATTATCAAAATATCCAGCCTCTTTCCAATCTCTTAGAATCTGAACAGATAATTCCCAGATATATTCATCAAGATGATAAATTAAACCGAATTTTTCCAAAGTTGAAATATATTTTTCAGGATACAACAAACCTTTTAATGGATGAATCCAGCGTGATAAAGCTTCTGCACCAATAATTTCTTTCTCACGATTATAAACAGGTTGTAAATGAATAATAAACTGTTCATCTTTTAAGGCTGACTCAAAAGATTCAACAATTTCATTTTCTTCCTTCAATTTTTCCATAAGAACTGAATCGTAAATTGAGAAAGTTTTATTATAATCATCCGCAATTTCTTCAATTGCCAGCAAAGCTTTATTGTACATTGACTGAGCATTTTCATTTTTATCAAAAGGATCATAAATTCCCACATGAATGCAAAGATGATAATATGCATTTTCTGTAATACTTTGAACCTGCTCAATAAACTGAGTGAATCTGCCAATTGAAAAATTAGATTTATTTACAAACATTGCAAATTTATCATCACCTACTCTACCGGCAATTGTATCTTTATGTGAAAACTGGGAAATCAATTTAGCCTGACGTTTTAAAATCTGATTTCCAATATTTACACCAAACAAATCATTTATAAGCTTAAAATCCTTAATATTGGAACAAATCATAATGTGATTATCTGTTCCATTAACACGAATATATTTTTCAACTTCTTCAATAAAACCGATTCGATTATTAAGATCAGTTAATTCATCATGAGTTGCGAGATATTTTTCCCGATTGTAATGATTAATTTCCAGTGTTTTTTCAACAAACTTGATTATAGAACCGTTGTTTTTTCTGGATCTGCGGATTTCGGAATATAATTTAGTATATTCAACTTCATACTGACGTTTTTCTCCATCAATAAGAAATTGAGTATGCTTAATAAGATAATCTGCAGTTTCACTTTCTTCAAGAAAATTCCGGCGATAATCTTCTACTACAGAAGGAAAAAATTCTTCTTCCATATCAAAAAGTTTTTTTGCAGAAGAATTGGCAAAAAGGCAGTTTCCATCAACATCATAATAAATAACTGCATCTGCCATGATTTTATGAACATTTCTTAAAGCTGAATTAATAAGTTTCTTCGGATAAAAATATGTTGAATAATAGCAGACATAACCTGCAATAATTCCATACATTACAACTGAAAAATCAATAGGAAGACTTAAGGAATAACAAACTGCATTTGCAATAATAACAATTATATAAGAAATAAGAATTCCAGAATATTTTGATTTATAAACAGTTGGAACTTTTAAAATGGCAATCATCAGTAATAAAAATGTCAGCCCAACCAATAAATAGCATAAGCCAAGATGAACGTACTGCAGAAGATGAAAGTCATTTGCAAGATAACCGATTCCGTCGTTACCAATAAATCCCTGCGTAAAAAGAAGATTAAACATATGATGAGTATAAGGATTTACAAGAATCTGGATTGTATCAAGAAAACATAAAATTATTCCAACAAAAATTATCTTTTTATAATATTTTGAAAGCAATCCTGTATATTTAAAAGCAAAAGTCAGCATTGATAAAGCAAGCCAGTCTGTCCCCAAAAAGAAAATTCCGTCCCAGAAAACAGCCCAGAAAATAGTTTTTGCAAAAAGAAATATACAATATGAAACAATACAAAAAACACCAATTCCTATTGATGAAATAATTGAATATTTACATTCGTTGTCAGATTTTATAATTTTTAAGGTTAATATAGCCAGAATAAGAACAAGAACAGCACAAATTGATACAAAGATTTTTAAAATAAATGGATAACTGATCATTCTTTAACCTCCAGATATTTTGATTCAAAATCACCTACTGTAATTGGTCTTGAATAATAGAAGCCCTGTAAAATATCTGCACCAGCATTTTGTAATAATGCAACATGATTTTCTGTTTCCACGCCTTCTACAATAACAGTTAATCCCATTTTTTTTGCCATTTTGACAATTGAAATTAAAATCATATTACTGCGGGTACTTTCATCCGTTTCGTGAAGAAATTCTTTATCAATTTTAAGAACATTCATCTTTATTTCACGAAGAGTTCTGAAAGAAGAGAATCCGCTTCCAAAATCGTCCATTTCAATATTGAAACCATAATTTTGAAGTTGGGACAGAGTATTTTTATAAACTGTATTTTTGTCTATTAATATAGTTTCTGTTATTTCAAGATTAATTTTTGATGGACTTACTTTATAAAATTCAACTAATTCCGTAAGTTCTTTGTAAATATCCGCATAATAAAAATCTTTTGGAGAAATATTTACCGAAATATAATAATCAATTCCTTTTCGTTTCCATTCACTTAATTTCTGAACAGCTTTTTTCCACATATAACAGTCTAATTTAAATACAAGACCAGCTTCTTCCAGAATTGATACAAACTTATCAGGACTTAATAAACCTCGTTCAACGTGAGACCATCTTGCAAGAGCTTCTGCTCCTACACAACGACCGGTTTTTGCATCTATCTGTGGCTGAAGGAACATTGTAATCTGATTTGCTTCAAGAGCCTGCTGAAAATCATTAATAATATTTTTTTCATTAAGTAAACGGGTCATTAAAGAAGAATCATAGAAAAATATATTTTTTGAAAAATCGTATTTATTACTCTTTATAGCAAGGACGGCCTTATCATACATTGTATTAACGTGTTCATAAGGATTAACAATTTCATAAACGCCAATAAAAACTTTAAGCTTATAATTTTTTTCATTGGCATAATCTACCATTAAATCAGAATTTTTAATTGCAAGAGAAGGATTAAAATCACATTTCCTGATTAACATTGCAAATTTATCACCGGAAGTTCTGCCGATAACTACATCTTTATAATGAGAGGCACGATTTAACATTTCAGCCTGTTTTTTTAGAATCAAATCACCAAAATGCATGCCAAAAAGATTGTTAATAACCTTAAACTGATTGATATTGGTACAAACCAGATAACGAGGTTCATCCGGATCTTTTCTGATTATCTCTTCAACTTTTTCAAAAAAGTATGAACGGTTATAAAGTCCGGTAAGTTCATCATGCTGAGCACGCATTTCTTCCCGTAATGTATTTTCAACTTCTACAGTAACGTCATCAAGAATAATAAAACTTCCAATAACTTCATCATTCTTTGATTTAATCCATTTATATTCAATATTGAAGATTCTATCTTCCAGATTTCCATCATCATTTAAAACTTTAATATGCTCTTTCATGATAGAAATATCTAAATCTTTAGACTGCATTTTTTTACACCATTCCAAAGCACCAGGAGTTCGTAAAAAGTTTTCAGCTTTAGAATTTTTGTAAATGCATTCACCATCATTATTGAAACAAATAACAGGATTTGAAATATTCTGACTGATTATTGATAAAAGTTCACTTTCAAGACGTTTTGGAATTTTGAAAAGAGAGAAAAAGAAAATCGAAAGGGACAGAGCAGAAAAAACAAGAACTGAATAATCAATTTTCAACACCGGCATGAACATCATAAAAACAATGTTAATAATCAGAATAAAAATAAAGGAAACAAATATAAAAATATACTTGAATCTATACATGTTTGAAATTGCATAAATTCTGTAAATAATTTCCAGCACAATAATTGCTATAATCAAATAACAGACAACAAGATGAATGTAATAATAAAGATGAAATTCTGTAAGCCAGCAATAAAAAATATTATCTATAAAGAGAGGCTGTATATCAAATGCAAAATGAAAGTGGACATTAAGAATCATAATCAAAGTATCGATTGATGCAACAAATATGTAACTCCATCGGAAGCAGGCTTCCACTTTACTTTTGATTACCTTGCCAGACAGAGACATTACGTATCTAAGGAAAACAAACAAAAACCAGTCAATACTTGCATAATAAAGAGAATGAAACACTTCTGCGTATGATTTTTCATCAAGGAGAATTGTCCCCTGAAAGAAGACCATACAAACAAGAGCTAAAATATGAAAATCCAAAAGAGGTTTTGAATAAGGAGATTTTTTCTTTGATGATATAGTAATACAGATGACAAATAAAATTTGAAAAATGAACATCAGTATTAAAAATAATTTTTTTATAAAGAAAAGCAAAAATATTCACCTGAACTTTTAAATGTATACTATTAATTGTACATAAGTTTTAAAAAAATACAATTGAAAATGACAAAGAAGGGAAAGTCTATTATAATTTTTAGAGTGGGATTTGCTCTGTCCCATTTATCACAAAAAAGCTTATGAAAAAAATTATATTAATTATTGCCACTCTTATTTTTGGTGCAATTTCGCTGACAGCTTCTCCTGCAGACTCTGTTTATGAGTACAGACTTGAAAATGGAATGAGTGTTTTTCTTTTGGAAGATACATCAACCCCATTAATTCGTATTGAATTTACAACCCGAGCAGGATTTTCATCACAAACAGAAAAAACTTCAGGATTTTTTAAATTATATTCAAGAGTTCTTTCAAAAAGCCTTCCTCAAATCACTTTTGATGATGTCCAATGCAATTCAGATTCAACCAGATATATAACAACGATACCTTCTTCAAAGCTAGAAAAAACACTGTCCCTATTATCAGAAGGTGCATTAAACCCACAATTCTCCGATGAAACAATCAAAAATGAATTAAATAAATTAAAGACCGAAGTAAAAGAAAATTACGATTCAATGTCAGGATTTATTAATGCATCAATTGATTCAAGAGTATTCTCAGATGCTCCATGGAAACATGATTCAGGTATTTATCCACCTGTTTTTAATGGAACAACTGTAAAAAATGCACGAGCAATTCTTAATATGATTTCAGAACGCTGGTACACACCTCAAAATAGTGCAATTTTCATAAGCGGTAATTTCAATTCCATTCAGATGAAAGAATTAATCAATTATCACTTTGGAAGATTCTATTCAACATATAAAACTCCAGTTGAAAAAAATCAGGAACCAGTCATAACTCATAAAAAATATGTCATTCATAATCCAGAATTTTCAGATGAATTAACACAGGTAGTCGTTCAATATCTCGATTTAAATCATGAAGAATGTGATATTGCATCGCTTTTACTAAACAATAATTACTCGTTCTTTAAGTACAATCTTTTGAGCAAAGAAGAATTGAATATTCCGGGAGATGAATATATTGATGCTTCAAGTGCATACAAAAGGGACAGAGCAAGATTAATCATTCAAACTCTGATACAGCCTCCAGAGAATAAAAAGATAAAGACAAATTCATTAAAACAAACAGAAATGTTTTTATCGGAAGTAAAACAAAGTATGAGACAGACGAATACAGCAGAATTTCTTGCTGCAAAACAGATTGCAACTTCAAATATGAGATTATTAACAGAATCCTCAACATCATTCATGGAAAATTTATCTGCTTATTGGGCAATTGAACCATATGACACATATAAAATAGAAACAATAACAACTCCAGAAAAATCAATTACAACAGGAAATCTTCTTTCCAGAGCTCCCAAATACGATGAAGTTTCAATTCCAACACTTACATACAAGTTAAAAAATGAAGAACCATTCGTTTTTGTTATTATAAATTCAAATGACTTTAAAAATCTTAAAAAAGAATACCTCAATGCAGGATATGAAGAAATTAATGTTAATAATGCGTCCTGGAAAAATCAATCTATTTTTGCAGAACTGAACAGGACAAATGGGACAGAGCAAATTAACACAAATGTTATAGAATCATCTTCCGACAATGCTTTCTACAAAAAAAATCTTCAGGCAATTAAAGAATACGACTTAAAAAATGGTATTACCCTGATTACAAAAAAAAATGAAAACTCCAATGATATAACAATTATCGTTTCTATCCGCGGGGGAAAATTAAACACTTGTACAAACCATGGTCTTGAAGAAGTAATGATTAATATCCTTTCGAATAATATTCAAAGAGAATTCTTTACAAATCAGCAAAAAGGCTTAATTTCAGGTTCACCAACAATAAACTGGCAATGTGAATTAACAACAAGTCATCTGACAATTCAATGCCCGGAAGAAGATTTTACCAATGTATGTTCTTGTATTTCAAATGCAATTATTTATTCTGACATAATTCCATCAACAGCTGATAGATCAGTGTCTAATCGTCAATATAGAAAAAGATTAGAAAATGGTAGTGCTGCAAACCAATTATATAGTGCTGCAATTCAATATCTATATCCAAAATCTGATTTTATTAACATTTATGAAACAGAAAAAGATATTCTTGAATCTACAGATTATCAAAAAATTCTTGAATATTATCCGGCATTATTAGATTCATCCAGATATACAATTATCGTTACAGGAAATTTTCCATCTGATATAGAATTAATAATGAATGATACATTAGGACAACTTTCAAATCAAAAAGGAAAAATAAATATTGCAACTGGAACTAACAATCTAACTGAATCTAAAGCAATAAATGTACAAATAACTCATACATTCCTAACTGATATCCCAGCCGAAAAAGCGGGTCCAATGCCTGCTATTTTGATTCCCACTACAGAATTCCTTGATCCAGTTATGTATATTTTCAATTCTCCGAAAAAAGGGACAGAGGAAGAAGCGTTATTTAATGCTCTTTTAGAATATATCGGAAATCAACTCCAAATAGAAATAAATAAAAATTCAAGATTAAAAGGATCAACAGTTAACATAAACCATTCTAAACCGCAAATGGATACCGCAGGATTAACAATTATGAATGTTCCTCATACAAAAGAGATAGATTCTGCGATAAAAACAACAATTCAAAACATCCGAAAGAATCTTAAATCAGAAAAAGCATCTGAAATAATACAAGAAATAAAAGATTTATGGGTTCAGACTGAATTAAGACAAAGTTATACAAATACAGGAACAGCTGAACTTTTACAAAAAGGGTTAGAATACTTCCCATACTTGATTAAACCTCAATATTATCTTGAAGAATACAATTTTATTCAAACAGCAACTGTAGAAAGCTTTCTGGATGCTCTGTCCCTTTTTCCAGAATTACCATATTTACGAGTATATTCGAGGGAAGGAAAAAAATAGATTCAAAATGCTCTGTCCCAATCGTAATTTCAATACGATTGGGACAGAGCATTTTGAATTTCTTCTAATTTTTTTTAATTCCCCCCAAAAAAACTTCCTGTTTTAATAAACTAAACGCATATTAACTATAGGAGCAAAACTATATGCGTAAAGCCAGATTATTTTCACAACGGGGTTATTATCACGTCATGATTAGAGGTGTAAATAAACAAAACATTTTCTATGAAGATGAAGATAAAGAATACTTCAAATATTTAATGAAAAAATTCGGAAAAAAACTAAAAATTGTTTTTCATACTTATGTAATAATGGACAACCATGTTCATTTTCTATTTTATGATAGAGATAAATATTTATCAAAGTTTATGCAAATCTTATGTTCCGTTTACGCTCGTTATTTTAATCGCAAGTATGATAGAGTAGGACATTTATTTGGAGATCGTTTTGTAAGCGAACCCCTTGATACCAATTCCAGCATTTTATCAGCTTGTCGATATATTCTTCAAAATCCTGAAAAAGCTGGTATATGCAAAGCCTCTGAATATAAGTGGAGCAGTTATAATTGCTATAAAAGAAAGCAGAATCTTATTGATACAAGTCTCATTACAAGTTTCTTTAAATCAATTAATGATTTATATAAATTTATGAACGAAAATAATGAAGATGATTTTAAAGATATAGAGTTAAGAGCATCAGAGAAACAAAAAGCTGCTATTGATCTTATTAAAAAAATACTAAATTCTGAAAATCCTATTATAGATCCCTCTCTGCCAAAAATCGAAATAATAAAAAAACTGCAAAAACTAAAACAAACCAGATTATCAATCAATACAATTTCAAGGATAACAGGGATTGGACGATATTTAATTCAAATTTCATAAATCTAGTAAGAAACAACAACTCTTCATAATAGTTTAACCATATATAAAT
Organism: Treponema sp.; assembly: GCA_024402635.1. Classification (GTDB taxonomy): domain Bacteria; phylum Spirochaetota; class Spirochaetia; order Treponematales; family Treponemataceae; genus Treponema_D. The sequence goes on from JAKSTJ010000054.1 coordinate 10,056, forward strand.
TTTTCAAAAAAATGTAAAATTATCAAAATAAATCTATCATATAGAATCTAGTTTTCATAAGAAACAAAAAAATCAAATCTGTTACACAAATTAATCAAGCTAAAATACAAAAAAAAAGATTTTAAAGAATGTAGAAAAAAAGTTTATTTTCTTATAACTTGCTCTGTCCCTCCCATCCCACACACAAAAAAAAAGACTTCAACTTTCGTTGAAGTCTTTTAAGCGGCTGCTGCAGGTTTTGAACCTGCGACACATGGATTAACAGTCCATTGCTCTACCAGCTGAGCTAAGCAACCATCCGGTTCATTGCTGAACGTGTTATTAATATATAATTTTTTATAAATTATGTCAATAATTAATAACACATTTTTTTCAATTTTTTATTATTTTACCAAAATAAATTCTACACGACGATTTTTCCAGTTATTATCTGTATCTTTTGGATCAACAACAGGTTTTGTACCACCAAGACCTTCTGTTGTTACATTAGCAGAATTTACACCTTGTTTAATAAGATATTTCATAATCGCATCAGCACGGGCTTTTGATAAAGGTCCTAATGCCTTTCCCCAAACAGGAGAATCCATTGTCTCTTCATCAAGATTATCAGAAACTCTGTTCGCATGTCCCTGAATTGAAATCTGATAGTCAGGGAATTTTTTAAGTATTATTGCAATACGATTCAGAATATTTTTATTACTTGTTACCTGAGCTTTTGTAATACGAGAATTTGCTGTCTGAAAGTTTGAAGAATCAGATTCAAAGATAATTGCAGGAACAGCAATCTTAAGTACATCCCCTTCCCTAATAACCAGAACATCAACAGGAATTTGTCCTTCAAATACAGAAGTCATACCTAAATTATCTGTTACAGTAAATGCATATGGATAATCCATTGCGGATTGAACTCTTTCTGCATTTCCATATGAGTCCTTTTGAACATTACTTAAACCATCCCAGATAATACGTTCTGTAATTTGAGTAGAACCTTCTGTAGACCAGAATACTTTATTCTTTGGATCCCGGATTACAAATGACCAGCTTTCAATTTTAGCCATAGTTACACCGGTTAATTTAATATAAAGATCATCATCAATTCCATCATTATCTGGACTGAAATATTCTGGTGCAGTTTGTACTCTCAATGCAGGAGGTGTTGCACAACAAATAAATTCTGGAGTTTCAGATTCAACTTCATTACCTTTAAGATATACAACATTTAATTTTGCATGGAATTTACCTTCTATTACATTTCCTTCTGCATCAGCACCATTCCATCCGATTTGTGCAGGTAAATCTTTTACAGTTTTATCAGAAAGTGAATATACAGAAATACCTTCTTCATCAAAGAGATCAAAATTCCAGCTGGCAATATCTTCGGCTACAGTTGCACTTATTTTGAAAATCTGAGAATCAAGATAATTGTCGTTATTTGGTGAAATTCCTTCATATTCTGATGTCAAATAGATTTTTGTTTCTCGACTATCAAGAGTAATATTGCTGATTTCCGAATTAAAACTATTTCCAGCCTTATCATTTGAATAAACAACAATACTATATTTACCATTTTCAGCAAGATTTCCAGATTCATCAGTTCCATCCCAAATAAGTTCATTCTTTACACCACTCCAGGTGAAACTTTTTACAACTTTATCTTTTGAATTCCGGATTTCTGCTGTCCACAATTTTTCACTTGTAGAATTAGTTATTGAAATAGGAAGATTTTCCTGTTTTCCATCACCATCAGGAGAGAAATATACATATGGAATACTAAAATCCAAAGCTGGGAAAATAGTATCCAGTTCAAAATCTTCAGTTTCAGCTTGTGCAGATGAACCATTTGCTGCAATTACAGAAAGTTTTGCAGAATACAATCCATCATTTGCAAGAATATTTTCATTATCTTTTCCATCCCAGACAAATTTTGCTGGAAGCTTACGATTTTCAACTTTAGAGTAAACTACATTATTTTTACTATCTAAAATTTCAAACTCATAATGCACAACATCTTTTGTTTGAGTAACAGGAGTAAATGTAATTGTATCTTTTACTTTATTATTATTTGGTGAGAAAGCAGTTTCACTTGTATTAAGTAAAAGCTGAGTTTCAGTTGTATCAAAAGTAACTGTTGAATCAAGTTTTCCACCACCAATATTACCAGCTAAGTCCGATGCATAAAGAACAAGATTATAATCACCTTTTTCAGAAATCTGTCCCCCATCGTTCAAACCATTCCATGTAATAGTTGTTGAAGATGATGGATATGCACCTAAATCGTAAGTTTTAACTGTTTTACCAGTAGTTGAATTTTGAATTTCAGCTTTCCATCCTGTTACAGGAGAGCCTTTAGATGCTGTAATCATTACTGTAAATTTTACAGATGGTTTAGAACCTGCACCAAAAACTGCATCAGAAGCACTGATTTGTGCCATTGGTTTTTCTGTATCAAGAATAATTATTGGTGAAGAAATCTTGATTGGAACATAACCATTAGAATATTGAGCAGTAAGTGTTGCCTGATATTCACCATCATCAAGAAGTTTTCCCGAATCATCATATCCGTCAAATACAATTTTTTCTGGAGGAATGTCCCCATCTTTTGCCCGATTAAAAGTTCTTACAGGTTTACCATTTTTATTAATATTTACATTCCAATCAGTTAATGAGTTACCAGTTTTTTCTTCTGGAACAGGAATTGTTACATTAAATGTAACAGTCTTGTTTGGACTGTCAGTTTCTGGAGAAAAATATCTTGAACCAACTACATAAATATTAGTAGCAGGTTTATCAGCTGAATAAATAATATTTGTTATTACAGCTTCTTTACTTATATTTCCGGCTCTGTCAGTTGCTTTTATCTCGTAAGTATAGATTCCATCTTTTACTTGATTTCCATTCTGGTCTGTCCCCATCCAGCTGAATGTTGAAGGAGCAGAATTTTCCCATGTAAATGAACTGACAAATTTTCCATTTGCAGTTGAAATTGTTCCTGTCCATTTATCTTCAACTGATCCTGTCTGCTGAATCTTAAATGAAGCTTTTGATCCCTCGCCAAAAGTTTTATCAGTTGGCTGAGTAAGAGTTACCTGAGGAGGAACTGTATCAACTATAACTTCATATTCTTTTGTTTTACCAACATTGCCATTATCATCTGTGGCGGTAACATAATATTTATATAAACCGTCAGGAGCTGTTTCACCATTCTGCATCATACCATTCCAGACAATTTGTTTTGGAATAACAACTCCTTGTTTAGGTGTAACAAGCTGCTTAAAGAAAGATTTGAACCCAAGTTTCTCTGGCAAGGCAACAGAATTTTCAATAGTCCTTACAATATTTCCTTTTGCATCAGTAATAACAAGACTCCAGGCTGTAATATAACGGTTGTCTGAAATACTGATTGGAATTATAAGTTCATCTTTTACACCATCATTATTAGGAGAAATATATTTTGGTTTTGCAGATAAAACACCGGCAAAAACTGTACAAACAAAAACTAAAGCTGCTAAATATTTTTTCATTATTCATCATCTCCTTCGTCAATAAAAATCTGAATTACAGGAGGTGTAACATCTCTTTTACCAAGACTAACATCAACACCTGCAGACAAAGCATTTACATCTTCGTAAAGCATTTTATAAGCTACAGATCCTTCTGCATTAATTTCTTCCCATCCTCGTTCTCGCAACAATTGATTATCATCAAGTCTGAATGAAAACTTAAAAGAAATACCTAAAGATGGAATAATATCAATATGACCATTTGAATATTCTGCAAGATTGAATCTATCAGCAATTGTTATTGAAAATAAATCTTTAATTCCAAGTTGAATTCCACCATCAATAATAATGTTCTGCATTAAAGGAGTTGAAATATCCAGAGAGAAACCAAGCTTTACAGAATCAGTTGAAAGTAACAATCCTGCAATACCAGTTCTAACTGTAAGAATTGTTGGAAACATTGATTTTTCTGCAGATGGATTGGAATTAATAGGAAAATCTAAATCTGTAGCAGTATAGTTTTTACCAATATTGTTAACTGCAAGACCATATCTAAAATCTTTAATGAATCCTAAAGTATCAAAGTGACAGAGCAATCCCAGATTAGTTGAAAGGGCCCAGTCAGTCTGATTTCCCCAGCAAACGCCTGAATTAAGTGTAATCCCGAAATTTATATTATTTGTAATTTCTTTTGATAATCCAAGTTTTCCGTTTATGGAATTTCCAAGATTCATTGTATCAAAATTGGAAAGTACACCATTCAAAAAACCTGTAAATACACAATATTTTGTTGGAACTATAATTCCTGTCTGCATTGCAGAACCAAAATGATGAGATTCAGTTGGATTAAAAGAAACCAATGCTGTATATGCAAGATTAATTTTAATAAGCTGTTCAGATGTTGGTAAGGCAGCATTTACATTAATAGAATCTGCACTGCTATAAAAAATCGGTCCACCACAGGAAGAACTGGCATTACTTAATAATCTAGGACTTGAAAGTTCCAAAAAATTTTCACCTTCAGCCGGAGGATTATATGCACTAAGAACCGACAACATTAAGACTGATAAGATTACAGAAATAAAAAATTTCTTCATAAAATTCTCCAATTATTTACAATAAAATGATTCCGTTAAATAAACCAATATAATGTTTTTAATGTTACAAATTATAGAATAATAACAAGTTTTATTCTATAGAAGTTGAAAAATCACTTTTTTTCTCATATATTAAAAGTATGAAACTCGAAACAGACGAAGATAGAAAAGAAGCTGCTAAAGCAAATAAAAAACCAAGTTTTTTTCAATCACTTTTTGGTTCTTTATTCAGTTCATCAAGTCCTGAAGCTGATAAAAAAAGAAAACTTAAACAGATTGGAAAAAATTATTTAAAATGCAAATATCACACTTTTTATAAACCTGCAAGTTCAGAGGTACTTCCTCCATTTGCAAAATTTTTCTATGAAATATATAAAATAATTTCTCCAGCACAGATTTTATTCAAATCAAATCCTAATACAGCTGCTTTTAAATCACAGATAATAAATTATTGTATGTCCGATCATCAGATTGAATTATTATCTCACTTTGAAGAACAGAAAATCAAAGAAGTTGCAAGACAGATTTCAATTGATAAAATTTCTGCTCAGATAGAGGAAGAATTAAATCAGTTTTCAAATGAATTTGACAATGAAAGAGCTGGAAAAACTGAAAATATTTATAAAGCCTTTACCCTTTTTAAGGATTTCTGTTCATTTGACTTTTATGTTTTATTAAGAAAATTCAGTTCAAAAATTCAGGAAAACAATTTTTCTCAACCTCCTGTTTTTGAAAAGATAAATGCTGAGTATATTGTTGATGATCTTAAAGATTTTGTTACAGTAGCATATCTGATTACAGATGATTCAATTGAATGGAACTCATTTTTTACCTATCTGAAAGAAACTCGGGGTAATGAAACAGTTTCTGCTGGAACCTGGAAAAAAATTGTTGCAAAACTTAAATCAATTCAAGCTTCCGGAGCATTTGATTTAATGATTAAACATATTTCTCAAAATCCTGGATATACAACTGAAATTCATCATAACTATGAAACAATTATTGAACCATATATAGACAAACTTCAGGAAGAAACTATGAGTTATATAGCAACAATTGCTAATGCTCAGAAAGCTTCCAAGGCCAATTCTTTATGTGAACAGATATTTGAATCCCTGCAGATTCAGGAAATGAAAAATTATACGACAGCATACAATTCTGTATTCGAGAAGAAAGACCTGGATCTTTTTATGTACTCAGAACCTTTAGGCTATCTGAAAACATTTATCATTGAATTTGTAAAAAAAGATGTAAGAGAGTTTTTTGATGTTGTAGTTGTTAGAGGTGCATGGGATACAAGCCTTGCAGCTCCTATGTCTAACGCCTACCAGGAACTTCTTAAAACTTCCGATGCTATTACAAAGTTTGATGATTTACTGGCAGAAGACGGAGGATTGGGAATAAAAATTAAAACTTTATTGCCAAAAACCGCTCATGATCCAGGAGCAGAAAATATTATTAATCGCGTAATCAGTGATTCAAATGAACAGGCAAAAAAATTCCTGATTGAAAGTACCCAGAACCTTATACAAATAGGAAAAACATTAAAACAACTGATTGAAGATTATCTGAAATCAAAACCTGTTCTTGTTCAAAACTGGAAAGAACTTGAACGCTTTATTGATCACCCAATGAAAGAGTTTAGCGTAAATATTTACAAAAAGATTTATTTGTTTGTACAATTAATGCAACAATATTTGAAAGACTAGTTTCTTTTATCAACAAGAAAGCTGACATCTAATGGTCAGCTTTTTTTTATTTTTAAATAAAGGAATGAGGGGGACAGACCTCGAATTACAAAAGAAGGATAATAACTTAAAGAAAATATTGGGGACAGACCTCGAATAATTTAGTAACTTTGGGGACAGTTCTCAAAAAATCCGGGGTGTTGCGGGGCAACTCAGAAAGAATAATCTGGCCCCGCTTGAAGGGGTAGGTCGCTACGAAGTGTGACCGAGGGGAAAGCCGGTAGATTGTAATTGCAAGTGCAACAGATGAAAAAATAAAAAA
>JAKSTJ010000055.1 GCA_024402635.1 Treponema sp.
TTTTTTTATTTTTTCATCTGTTGCACTTGCAATTACAATCTACCGGCTTTCCCCTGCTCCATACTTTTTTATTTTTGATAATTTACAACAGCTTCTGTAATCATTGGTATAAGCTGTTTTTTGCGGGAAACGACCCCTTGCAGATAGTAAACATTCTTTTCCTGTTTTGGGAATGTTACAAATTGTTCAAATTTTGGATCACAATCAAGCAGCAGCACACTGGACAATTCTGTAATATCTGTAACAAGAAGACAAGAAAATAATGCTTTATGACTTCTGCGTTCAATTTCCAATTCTGCCATAAATTCTTTTTTACGTTCCAGAATTTCTTTTGGATTTCCTACTTCTATCTGGCTTGCTGTATAGGAAACTTTACCTTCAACATATTCTTTCATATCCTGGTGAATCAATTCTATTGCAGAGCGGCCTTTTACGTTACTTCCTGCTATAAGAATTTCATTTCCAAGTTCCTTTACATCCAGATCTGTAATTCCAGATAAGTATTCTGCCATTTCTCTATCAACATCAGTTGTTGTTGCAGATTGAAGAATCAAAGTATCTGATAAAATTCCACATAAAAGTAAAGAGGCTATTTCTTTTGGAATTGGAATCTTATATTCCTGATACAAACCGGCAATTTGAGTAGAAGTTGAACCAACTGGACGATTAATAAAAGTAATTGGATTTTTTGTTGGAATTGCGCCAATTCTGTGATGATCTATTACTTCCTGAATTTTATAATGTTCAACGCCTTCTACAGCCTGTGACATTTCATTATGATCTACCAAAATAACTTCAACATTTGGTTCTTTCATTAAATCATGTTCGGAAATAATTCCTATAACTTTGTTTTCATCATCAACTACCGGTAAATATTTACAATGTGCATCTTTAAGAATATCTTTAATTTTTGAAACGGTATCATTTACATTTACAGTTTTGATTTCTGTATCTCCCATTCCACTTACAGGCATTGAATATGCAATTAACATTGAAGTTGGAGATGTTGAATATGGACTGACAATTACAGAAACACCATTTTCTTCTGCCAGTGCCTTTAATTCTTTTGAAATTACACAATTGCTTGTTGTAATGAGAAGTTTTATTTTATGTTCAATACAAATTTTATGAATATCAGCTCTATCTGAAGCTATAACAACAATATCTTCTGATGCATGAGCTTCAAGTCGTTTTATAAAAGTTTCTGTTGAAGAAGATGCAACATGAATTGAAGCCTTAAAGTTTTTGTTTGAATCTTTTGTAAGATAGATTGGCTGAGCATTTAATGTTTTTTGTATTAAATCAATATTTGTTGAAATCTTATGTTTTTTTTCTGGATTAAGAGTTGTCAAAACCCCTTTAGCAAATCCTGAATAATGAAGCAAAGACTGATAAACACCATTTTTATCAACTACTGGCATTACGCGATTTTCAGTTTTTTCCATAAGAGCTATAGCTTCCCATACAGAAACATCTTTACCAACAGTTTCAACATCTTTCTGCATAAAGTACTTAACTTTTGGAATTAAGTCAGGCAGATATTCCGGACGAGTAACATTAAACTTCTTAAAAATATATGTTGTCTGAGGATTTAGATGCCCCGCACGAGCAGCCTTAAAATTATCAAATCCTAAAAGATTTTTTAATTTAGCATAACCAACTGCTGAAACAACTGCATCTGTATCAGGATTTTTGTGGCCAATAATATAAACTGTTTTTTCCATAGAGTGATTGTAGCATTTATTTAAATGATTGTCTTTATATCTGATATTTTGTTTTTTGGATGAATTTAGTCTGTCCCATTTGTAAGTTTTTTTCACTTCCAAAATAGTCTGTCCCATTTGTAAGATTATTCCTTCCAAATGGGACAGACTATTTTGTTTCTTCTTTTTTCAATTTTCACTTTACAAAATCCATAAAAAAAGGAATATAATATAAATATGAAGTACAAATACGAAACTCATCTGCACACTTCACAAGGAAGTGCCTGTGGTTCATCAATGGCAGAAGATTATGTTTATCCATATTACGAAGCTGGATATTCAGGATTCTTTGTAACAGATCATTTTTTTGGTGGAAATACAGCAGTTCCAAGAGATTTAGACTGGACATCAAGAATCAATTTATATTGTAGTGGTTATGAAAAAGCATTGGAAACTGCAAAAAAACTTAATACAGAGAAAAATATTCTGAATACACCTGATGAATTTAAGGTTTTTTTTGGTATAGAGCAGACTTTTCAAGGTGATGATTACCTTATTTATGGTCTGTCAAAAGAATGGCTTTTAAAACATCCTGAATTTGAACGTATGAATCAAACAGAAGTTTTTGAAGCAGTTAATATGAATAATGGTCTTATGATTCAAGCTCATCCATTCAGATTAAGAGGTTACATTCAGGCTATCCATATTCATCCAAGAGATATTCACGGAATTGAAATCTTAAATGCAGGAAACGCTCCTGAAGAAAATGAACTGGCTGAACATTATGCAAAAATCTATAATTTTCCAGTAACAGCAGGTTCTGATATTCATCACGTTAATAAATTAATCAATGGTGATGGTGGGATTCCTGTTACAGGAATGGAATTTGACAAACCTTTGTTAAATCTTCAGGATTATGTTGAAAGAATAAAAAATCACCAGGGAAGTATTATACGATAACTCCATACAGAGGATAAAATGAAAGAAAAATTTACAGTTACTCCAGAACTTTTAAAACAGAATTTTATTGAAGTTTACGGAAGCAATGATAAACAAATCAGAATGTTTGTTTCTCCTGCAAGAATAAACATTATAGGAGAACACATTGATTACAATGGAGGAAAAGTTTTTCCAGCTGCCATTGATAAGTATTTATATTGTGCTATAAGAAAAAGAGACGATTCTAAAATCATTTATAATGATTTATTTTTTCCAGGAACATTCGAATTTGATACTTCTACAGATTTTAAATTCGATAAATCAAATGATTATGCAAACTTCTTAAATGGCATACTTTCCTGTATGAAAAAACAAGGTTATTCTTTCCAATGTGGATTTGAATGTCTTATTGCCAGCAATGTTCCAAGTGCAGGAGGAATTTCTTCATCATCTGCACTGGAATGTGGATTTGCATGGGCTGTTTCAGAAACTTTTGGATTTAATATTTCCAGAAAAAATATTGCTCTTATGGGCCAGCAATCAGAACATGAATTTATGAATGTAAACTGTGGAATCATGGATCAATACATTATTGCCACTGGAAAAAAAGATACAGCAGAAGTTCTTGATTGTGCAAAAGTTGAACACGAATACGTTCCTTTAAATCTTGGGGACTACCGATTTGTAGTAATGAATACAAAAAAACAGCGTAAACTTGCTGATTCAAAATACAACGAACGCCGCAGCCAATGTGAACTTGGATTATCAATTTTAAATGAAGCTGGTGCAAACATTCCTGATCTTTGCAGTCTGTCAATTGAAGATTTTAATAAAATCGGAGCTGCAATAAAAGATGATGTTATTTACAGAAGAGTTCGCCACTGTGTAACAGAAATGGATCGTGTTCAAAAATCAGTTGATGCATTAAAAGCCAATGATCTGGAAAAACTGGGACAACTTCTATATGCTTCCCATAATTCTCTTAGAGATGATTATGAAGTTACAGGAATTGAACTTGATACATTGGTAGATGTTGCTTCTAAACAGCAGGGTTGTATTGGTGCAAGAATGACTGGTGCAGGCTTTGGAGGATGTGCAATAGCCTTAGTTCACAAAGATGCAACCGAAAATTTTATTGAAAACGTACAGCAAGAATATACCAGAATCATAGGTTACAATGGCGGATTTTTTGCCTGCTCTTCTGGTGATGGTGTTAAAGAAATTTTCTAATCTCTCGGTTTTCTGGAAAATAATAAGGAGTTTTTTATGTCTAAATATTTATGTTTAAGTTTTGATGATGGTCCAAATAATCAGCCTGGTGATAATACAATGAATGAAATGTTGGACATTCTTGAAAAATATAATGTTCCTGCAAGTTTCTTTTTAATTGGCAATAAAATTACAGAAGAAAATAAAAAAGTAATCCAAAGAGCAGTCAAAATGGGATGTGATATTCAGAATCATTCATGGACTCATCCTGCAATGGCCGATATGTCAAAAGAAGATATTATTGAAGAATATAAAAAATGTGATGAGGCTATTATTGAATTAACTGGAAAACCTGCAGAATTTTTCAGACCACCTTATATTTCTGTTGGGGAACAAATGTACGAAGCTATTAAAGTTCCATTTATCTGTGGACGAGGCTGTAATGACTGGGATTCAAATTATGATGCAGATTACAGATACAATCAGATGCTTAAAGACGCTGATAATGGAACCATCTTTCTTTTACATGTAACAGAAGGAAATACACCAACTTTAGAAGCTGTAAACCGTATTATTCCTGTATTAAAGGAACAGGGCTACATTTTTGTAAATCTTCCTGATCTTTTTGAAAAATGTGGAGTTGAAAAAAATATTCCTCATTCATTATGGAAAATTGCAAACACAACAGATCCTAGCAATATCTGGCAAAAATAAAAATGAATCGTTATTGCACAAATTGTAAAAAAGAATTCGATTTTTCTATAAAGAGCATGACTGATTTGGATAATTTAGTCTGTCCCATTTGTCATGCACCTATTGATAAAAACAGCCGTAAACCAGTAGATCAATATGAAACCACCAGAACTGAAGAGGCCATTGGAAGAGGTTTTGCTGCAGTTTTCAGATTTTTCTATCTTTTTTATCTTATTTGTGCAATTGCCAGCATACTTGCCTTCATCTTCCGTGTTGATTCTTTACTTTACACATTAACTGCAATTGCACTTGGAACTTATATACTGCAGATTATTTTCAGGGTAACAAATTTCAGAAGCGGCATTTTCTTTTTACCTTTAGGAGCAGCCCTGGGATTTCTTGTATTAAAAACTCCTCAGGGTGCATGTCTCGGAGTGATGACAGTTTTTATGATCCGTCACCTTATCCGAGATTTATTCTGGAAATTAATATCTAAACTTTTTCGTTTAGGAAATAATTAACTTATAGATTTTCAAAACTATTGTTCGCTTTTAAACCATTCAGAAATCCACTGTCCCTGTTTAGAAAGTTCAGAAGATTTCCATCCTGATATTTTTTTGCAGGAACTTTTAATTACAGAACTGGCTTCATTTTTATTAGCAAGATTCCAACACATATAACTAACATTATATTTCTCAATCAAATCTTTCCATTCATTTGCTTCATTAAGATTTACAGCACCATTACCAGAGGCATCACAAATACCAAATTCTGTTACAAAAACCGGAAGTCCACCTAAAATACAATCTTCCATTCTATCTCTTAACCAACTTCCATGAGTTGCAGCATAAAAGTGAAGAGAATACATAACATTTTTATAATTCAATGGAGCATCTAAAACAAAATGTACATCCTGACTCCAGGTTGGAGTTCCAACAATTACTATTGAATCTGGAGAATTTTTTCGAATTACAGGAATTACTTTATTTGCATATTCACAAATAATTGGCCAGGTTGCAGAACCGTTTGGTTCATTACAAATTTCATATAAAACATTGTGATTATCTTTATAAGCAGCAGACATTTCACTGAAAAAATCCACAGCTTCATCAGAATATGTCAAAGGATTTCTATCATTTAATACATGCCAGTCAATAATTACATATAATCCTAAATCTGTAGCAGCATCAACACCTTTTTTTACAAGATTTTTCAAGTATTCTTTATCGCCGCCAGTACAATATCCGTTATTTTCAGCTGTATACATTGCAAGACGAATACAATTTACATTCCATCCATCTCTTAAATATTTAAATGTTTCTTTGTTAACAAATTGAGGAAACCAGGCAATACCATGTGTAGACATTCCTCGTAACTGAACAGGATCTCCATCAGCATCAAGTAAATCAGAACCTTTTACAGATAACGCTCCATGAATTTCAAAAGGAGGAACTCTTTCTTCAATCACTTCTTCAGCTATCTCTTCAACAGGTTGAACAAATTCTTCGACAAGAACAGAATTACTTGTTTTTTCTTCATTTACATCAGTATTCTTTTTTTCTGCACAAGAAATTACAAAAAAAACAAGAAATACAACACACAAAACCTTTGATAGATTAAAAAACTTTTTCATAAACCACCATTTATTTATTTTTAATAATTTTATCCTATGGTTTTTTAGAAAAATATTATAAAAATCTTTATTTCTGTTATATATTTCTTAATTTACTCTGTCCTTAACGTCACCGTTCAATTATTCTTCACCGGCAAATTGTTCCGTGACGTTTAGTAGTTTTGTTCCAAAACTACGGGGCAAATTATTCTTCAAATTTACTCTGTCCCTAACGTCACCGTTCAATTATTCATCACAGGCAAATTGTTCCGTGACGTTTAGAAGTTTTGTTCCAAAACTACGGGGCAAATTGTTCTTCAAATTTAGTCTGTCCCATTTGTCACAAAACACAAATCAAAAGTGTAAGTAATCCCATTGCAATCAATGAATAGTAAATAATAAATTCATGACGTCGAGGCTTATATTTGCAGCAAATCAGAGGAATACGCATTTCATCTTTAGTAAGACCAGCATGATGAGATTTAAACGATGGATAATTCTTATTCCAAACAATTGTTCTGTCAGAAACTGCAACTGCCACATAATCACCAATTCCTGTTAAATTTTCATGAGGAATTCCAGGACCAAACAACTGTTTTTTCATAACATCTTCTTTTGAAAACAAAATATAATCTTCGCCAAAATATTTTTTGAATTCTTCAGAAAAAACTGATTTATATTTATCTTTTACATAAAAACTGATTGCCCGAGGTTCTATAGAAACAGGACGTTCCAGCATTTCTACAAAATCAGGATATTCTTCCTGAAGATAAGTTTCATATATATTTTTATGTCCATGATCTGCAGTAATAAAAACAACAGTATCTTTTAATTCTTCACATAAAAGCAAAAGTTTAGAATTTAATTCAGTTACAATTTTTTGAATAGATTCAGCTCTTATACCATCTCTATGTAACTGATGATCCGGATTTTCCCAATAAGCATATGTAAAGGTTTTCTTTGTTGATTTACAGGTTTGTTTAATTGCTTCAGTCCATTTATCTAAAGTTTTAAAACCTTTTTTTCCAAAAGGGAAGATTGCATTTGCTTCAGCAGATTTAGTTTTATTTATCTTATCAATAATACTTTCATAAGAAAAATATTTTCGAACAACATCATAATCAGCGGCAATTTGCTCTGTCCCCTGCAGCTTATTAGTAAAACAAGTAACAGTTTTATCTTCTTTTTCAAAATAAACATCCCAACCAAGCCAACCGTGTTCAACAGGAGATTTTCCACTTAAAAAACTAGTTGTACTGGCAGTTGTAGTTGGAGGAAAAACTGATGAATAATCTTTTAACAGATTTCTTCTTAAAAAATCTCTAGGATTTAAATGTTCTTCAAGAATATTCATTCCTAAACCATCAAGCAGAATTACAACAACATGTTTATAATTCCTGGAAAGAATTTCGTCTACAGCAGGAATTGTATCATGATCAGGAGTTACACCATAATGCTTAAGAATAGAACATGATAAATTTAAAATTGAATCTGAATAGTCTGGATAAAATTCTTCGTTCATAAAAAGACTCCTTAGTCTTTATTATAAAAGAAAAATCGAAAGACATTCAATTATTTTGTTGTTCTTCAATTTTACTCTGTCCTTAACGTCACCGTTCATTTCTTCTTCACCGGCAAATTGTTCTGTGACGTTTAGTAGTTTTGTTCCAAAACTACAGGGCAAATCAATTCTTCAAATTTACTCTGTCCCTAACGTCACCGTTCATTTCTTCTTCACCGGCAAATTGTTCTGTGACGTTTAGTAGTTTTGTTCCAAAACTACAGGGCAAATCAATTCTTCAAATTTACTCTGTCCCTAACGTCACCGTTCAATTATTCTTCACTGGCAAATTGTTCTGTGACGTTTAGTAGTTTTGTTCCAAAACTACGGAGCAAATTGTTCTTCTAATTTAGTCTGTCCCATTTGTCATAAATTTTTTTCATTCTTCATTCTTAATTCTTCATTTTTCATTTTACTTTCATCCATTTTTCTTACCTCTTCCACTTTTTACTGCAAAACTGTATAATAAACGTATAAATATTCATTAAACATGCATAATTATGCATAAGGACTGAATCATGAGTAAAATCAAATTTATCGACGGTGGAGTTTGCGCACCAGAAGGATTTACAGCAAACGGAATGAGAGTTGGAATCAAAGCCAGCAGAAAAATTAATGATACAGCATTGGTTTATTCAGACACAATTTGTAATGCAGCAGGCGTTTTCACTCAAAACCGGGTTCAGTCAGAAAGCGTTAAACTTGCAAAAAAATTCATTGCAGATGGAAAAGCTCAGGCAGCAATCGAAATCAGTGGAAACGCAAATACTTGTACCGGTGCCCAGGGAGCAGAAAATGCATTAAGAATGGCAAAAGCAGCTGCAGGAGCATTAGGAATTAAAACAGAAGATGTAATTGTATATTCAACAGGTGTAATTGGAGCTCAGTTTGATGTTACAAAGGTTGAAGATAATATTGAAAAATTAAAATCAGGACTTTCAAAAAAAGGCCATGAAGAAGCTCGTGTTGCAATCATGACAACAGATACACATTTTAAGGAATGTGCCGTTGAATTCGAAATTGACGGAAAAATCTGTAAAATGGGAACAATGTGTAAAGGTTCCGGAATGATTCACATTAACATGGGAACAATGCTCAGTTTTATTACAACTGACTGTGCAATTTCTTCTGCAATGTTGGATAAAGCTCTTCATTCATCAATTTTGGGAACATACAATTGTGTTTCAGTTGATGGAGATACATCAACAAATGATACACTTACAATTCTTGCAAACGGAAAAGCAGGAAATAAAGAAATCACAACAGAAGGTCCAGATTACGACATTTTCCTGGAAGCTCTTAACAAAATGAACACTGTAATGGCAAAAAAAATTGCTGCCGATGGAGAAGGTGCAACAAGACTTGTAGAATGCAACGTAAAAGGAGCAAAAACCGTAGAAGCTGCCAGAGGATTAGCAAAAGAAATAATTTGTTCATCACTGGTAAAAGCCGCAATGTTCGGGGCAGATGCAAACTTTGGCCGTTTCCTTTGTGCAATGGGATACAGTGGCATCGAATTTGATCCAGACAAAACAAGCATCTGGTTCACAAGTAAATCAAATTCAAACCGCTACTTCGAAAACTACGACGATTTTGAAGTACACGGAGAAAATTGCCTTCAGGTATATAAAAATGGAGTTCCTTTAGATTTTGACGAAGAAGCAGCAAAAAAAATCATGTCAGAACAGGCAGTAGAAATTCTCGTACAATGTGGCGAAGGAACAGCCGAAGGAACAGCCTGGGGATGCGATCTTACTTACGATTATGTAAAAATAAACGGCGATTACAGAACCTAAAATCACAAAGGGGGGAAAGCCTTCCCCTCGGGCCCACTTCGTTGGTCCCTACCCCTTCCAGCGGGCAATTTTATTTAAATAATGGCCCGCAACGCCCAAATTATATGGAGAAATAAAATGGCAGAAACAAATAACGAAAATCTTACTGCAGAACAGTGGTCAAAAGTATTAGTAGAATCTCTTCCTTACTTTAAACAGTGGTGTGGAAAAGTAGTTGTAGTAAAATACGGCGGAAACGCAATGCTTAACGAAGAATTAAAACAAGCCGTAATGGAAGATATTGTTCTTTTGAATACAATTGGTGTAAAAGTTGTATTAGTTCACGGTGGTGGACCAGAAATCAATCATATGCTGGAAAGAGTTGGAAAAGAATCAAAATTTGTGGATGGATTACGTTACACAGATGCAGAAACAATGGAAATTGTTCAAATGGTTCTTACAGGAAAATTGAATAAAGACATAGTTGGAATTCTTTTACAGAAAGGCGGAAAAGCAGTAGGACTCTCTGGTGTAGATTCAGGACTTTTACGAGCCAAAAAAACAGAAAAAGATTTAGGATACGTAGGAGAAGTAACAGAAGTTAATCCAGAAATCGTATCATCACTTTTGAACGAAGGCTTTATTCCAGTTATTTCTACAGTTGCATTAGGAGAAGACGGAGATGATTCCCGCTACAATATTAATGCAGATACAGCAGCAGCTAAAATTGCAGTTGCCCTTCACGCAGAAAAATTTGTTCAGCTCACAAATGTTCCTGGAGTTTTAAGAAATATTGATGATCCATCAACATTAATCAAACGTATTGAAAAAACAGCTTTAGGTTCATTAAAAGCAACAGGCATTATCGCCGGCGGAATGATTCCAAAAATCGACTGTTGTCTTACAGCATTAGAAGGTGGAGTTCCAAGAACACATATTATTGACGGAAGAGTTCCACACAGCCTCTTAATTGAAATGTTCAGTGACAGAGGTATTGGAACAATGCTGTACTAAAGAATAAATGTAAGAATTAGACAAATACAACAAGCGGCAGCCATAAACGGAATAAATGGAAGTTTAAAACTGCCGCTTTTTTTTATGAAAAATGGAATAGTAAATACTATATTACATATCATAAAAAGCCAGAGAAATACAGGTTTTATAATCAACCCGCAAAATAAAGCAAAATAAACATCCCCAGATCCTAATTTATTACCAGAAATTTTTCTTACCATAAAGTAAATCAAAAAATTCAATAAACCAGATAAAACAAAAAGATAAATTTTCCCTAAATTAAAAACAAAATGACAAATAAGAATCAAAAATATTCCCAGAAAAACAGGAATCAAAGGAATCTTTTGAAATTTAACATCAAAAACAGATAGTAACAGAGATACTAAAACAAAAATCACTGAAACAGAAAAATAATAAAGGAACATAATTAATAAATAATAAATTCAACAAATCAACGTCAAATTTTTTTTGTTCCTTCAAATTTAGTCTGTCCCTAACGTCACCGTTCATTTCTTCTCCAACTGCAAATTGTTCTGTGACGTTTAGTAGTTTTGTCCCAAAACTACGGGGGCAAATCATTCTTCAAATTTAGTCTGTCCCTAACGTCACCGTTCATTTCTTCTCCAACTGCAAATTGTTCAGTGACGTTTAGTAGTTTTGTCCCAAAACTACGGGGCAAATCATTCTTCAAATTTAGTCTGTCCCATTTGTCATAAATTTTTTTAATTTTTATTTTTATTGTAAACTTTTTATTATTACTTAGTTTACAATAATTTATATTTAGTATACTATTCCATTAATCTTAATTTAGAGGTCAAATTATGAAATCAAAAAATAAAGTATTTTTTCTTTTAGCTGTAATTGCACTTTTTGCTGCAATAATCTGTATTGGATGTATTATTAAAATCCCTATTGGTCCAGTACCAATTGTATTACAAAATGGACTTTGTATTCTTACTGCTTTAATTTTAGGAAGTTACCTTGGTGGTATTCCAACAGCTTTGTTTCTTATTGCAGGATTAATTGGTCTTCCAGTTTATTCGGGCGGAACTAGTGGAATTGCTGTTTGGGCAGGTCCAACAGGCGGTTTCCTTCCTGGTTATTTAATCGGAGCAATAATTGCAGGATTTATTGCAGGAAAACCTTCTATTTCAGAAAAGAAATTCAGCTGGAAAATGCTTATTAAATTAACAGTAGCAATGACAGTTGGAATGGTTATTCTTTATGTTCCAGGAATTTTCTGGTTCAGTCATTGGGCACAGGGAGCTGGAAAAGTTCCTGCAGATGGATCAGCTTTTGCGTATACAATGGGAGCCTGTGTACTTCCATACATTCCTGGTGATATACTAAAAATAGTGATTGCAGTACCAGTTGCATTAAAAATCAGACCGGTTCTTGCACAGTATTTATATGAATAAACTGATTGTAAAAAACATTTGTAAATCATTTAAAACTCCTGAAGGAAATCGGGAGGTTCTAAAAGATGTAAGCTTTGAACTGAATGAAGGACTCTGTACTGTTATTGGCGGAGAAAATGGTTCCGGAAAAAGCTTACTCATGTCAATAATTGCAGGCCTGGAAGAACAAGATTCTGGAACAATTCAAACTTTTGGTAAAACAGGCCTTGTATTTCAAGAAGCTGAAACTCAGATTTTAGGAGAAACTCCTGAAGAAGATATTTCTTTTGGTCCAAAAAATCTTGGATGGAAAAAGGATAAAGTTCAACAGGCAGTTTCTCAGGCTCTAGAAAAAACCGGACTGACAGAGAAAAAAGACTATCCAGCCCGATTCCTCTCTGGCGGTGAAAAGCGACGTCTTGCAGTAGCATGTATGCTGGCGATGGATTTCCCTATCATAATTCTGGATGAACCTTATGCAAATCTTGATTATACAGGCGTAAAACAAGTTAATGCGCTCATCAAAGAATTAAAATCTCAAAATAAAACCGTTATAATTCTTTCTCATGAAATCGAAAAATGCCTTGGCCTGGCAGATAGATTTATAGTTCTTTTCCGAGGTCAAAAAGTTTTTGATGGGAATCCAGAAAATATAAAATCTGTAGATGTAGAACAATGGAACATAAGAAATCCATTTAACTCATATTCAACAATTGGAGATTTAATCTGGTAAAATGAAAACAACAGCATTTTCTTATAAACAGGGAAATTCTTTTCTTCATAAAATGCCACCTGTATTAAAAATCCTGATTATTCCTTTACTCAACATTCTATTTTTAAATTTACCTTTTTATTTTACTCTGTCTCTTTTGTCATGCCAGTTTGTACTAAGCTTCATTTTAGGTTTTACCTTAAAAGAACAATTTAAAGATCTTAAACCAGTTATATACTACGGATTTTTACTTTATGGAATCAATTTTCTAGTTCAAATCATTTCATCATTACAAATGGGACAGACTAATTTGCAAGATTTAAATCCCAGCATCTGGATTTCTATAAAACAATCTGCAATCATTACTTTTTCAAATTACGAAACTCTTTTTATGCTTATAAAACTTTTCTGCGTAATTCAAAGTTGTTCAATAATTTTCAGAACTTCAACAACTTTACAAATACGTCAGGGAATTGGACAGATTGAAACCTTTATCAGAAAATATCTTCCAGTTTCAAAGAAAAATCGTTTTACAGATACTCTGTCCCTGTTTTTCTGTTTTATTCCACTGGTTTATAAAAACTGGGAGCAATGTAAACGAGCTTGGTTTGCAAGAGGAGGAAAACAAAATATCAGAATGTATAAATCAATTTTTCCAGTTTTCTTTTCGGTAGGAATCAGACAAGCCTGGTATACAAGCCGTGCAATGTTAATTAGAGAAGAATAAAAAATTTATTTAGTAAACTGAGAACTTCTCAAAGAAACTTCACCGCTAACCAAAGTTTTTACAGTTCCATCTTCAGTTTCAACAACAAGCCCTGCATTTTCGTCAATGTCCACAACTTTTGCAAAATAGTCACCTTTTTCATTATCAATCAAACTGTGCACAACAACTTTATTTCCAATAATAAACGAATAATCTTTATATTCGGCCAGAACATCACCAGGATTTTCTTCAAGAACCGAAAGAACCTGAGCTCCAACTTCTGCAGCAAATTCAATTCTGGAAACTTTACTTTGACCGTCCTGAACAATTGAACCTGCAATATTTGCCAGATCTCCGGAAAAAGCATCTGGATTTTTACTGATATTTAATCCAATTCCAATAACCGCAGACTCAATCAAACCAGTTTCAAAATTTGCAGTTCCTTCTGTAAGAATTCCCCCAGCCTTTTTACCTTCTACAAAAATATCATTAATCCATTTGATTGAAGGCTGAATTTTGTAAATTTTTTTTATTGCCCGACAAATCGCAACTGCAGTAAAAGCTGTTATTCTTGTTCCCTGAGAAACACCTCCTGCAGGAGCATAAATTAAAGTAATATAAATACCAGTTTTTTCAGGCGAAACAAAAGTTCTTCCGCTTCTACCACGACCAGCAGTCTGAGTTTCAGCAATAATAATTGATTTATGCAGTTTTTTCCCAGCTTCTGTTAAATTCTGATTTTCATCTCTTAATGAACCGTTCTCAGAAAGAAGTCTCTTTGCAAAAGAATTAGTTGAATCAATTTCCTTAAAACAATAAATCTGACTTTCTTTATAAGCCGGATAATTATTATAAAAATAATCCTTAAACATTTCTTCAGAAAAAATGTCCACTCGATTTTCAAGAATATACCCGCCGTTTGTAGTTCCTTCAATATTACAGCCTTCATTTCGTAACGCAGTTACAGCTTTCCATATAGCAGCACGGCTTACATTACAAATTGATGCAAGTTTTTCACCACTAATACTTACGCCAGGATTTTCAGTTAATTCTTTTAAAATTTTTTCTTTAGTAGTCATTTTCTTCCCAAAATCGGATTGATTTTATTTAATTTTAAAACCGGTCATAGTTACAAAAGCAATATTCTTTCCCAAATCATCTGTTATTCGAACTTCATAAAACACAGTTGAACGACCATCTTTTAACATTCTGGCTTCTGCAATCAGCTCTGTCCCTTTTGAACTGGAAAGATAATTAATTTCACTGGAAAGAGAAACTGCAACAGAATCACTGGCAACTGCATAACAATAATCAGCAAGAGTAAAAATTGCTCCTCCCATAACATGATTGTCACCATTCAAATGTTTTTCCTGAATTTTCATTCTGCATTTTGCATAAAAATCATCAACTTCAAGAATTTCTATTTCGGTAAGAGCAGCAAATCTGTCTCTGGCAAAAAAGGCCCTGCTTTCTTCTAGAGTTCTTCTCATTTATTTTTCCACACCTTTTTCTATTCGTTATAAACACCCAAAAGACGAATATCACCGGCATACTGACCTAAATCTTTTAAAAGATTTTGTACCAGTTCTTCAGGATTTTTTTCATCTTCCCGAATTTTTCCGTCAGTATAAAACCAGTATCTCCATGGCTTACCAATAATTGGACGTGACTCAAGACGATTCAAATTTATATTGTATTTATCAAACACTCCAAGAACATGATACAAAGCACCCTGTTCATTTTTTGTATCAAAAACAAGTGAAAGCATATTTGGAGATTTTTTTTCAAACTTAGAATCAAGTTTTCCAGATTTTAATAATTCAGTTGAAGCAATTACTAAAAAACGGGTGTAATTATTGGGATTATTTTCAATTCCTTTTTCAAGAATTTTCAAACCATAAAGTTCAGCATTACGAGCATTTGCAATAGCCGCATATCTTGGAGAATTCAATTTTGCGACATTAGCAGCACCATCCGAAGTTGAATTAGCATTTTCCTGTAAAAGATTATGAGCTTTAATAAATTCTGAACATTGACCTAAAGCCTGAGGATGAGAAGTAACAATTTCAATAGAATCCCAGGAAGCATTTTCACAAGCCATAATTGAATGCTCAATACGAATAGTAGTTGCACCAATAATGGAAACATCTTTATGACGGGTAATATTATCATAATTTTGAAAAACAAAACCAGCAGTACAATTTTCAATAGGAACCATACCAAAATCTGCACGGCCATCAACTACCGCATTAAAAATATCATCAAAACTTTCAACAGAAAAGGCACAATCTTCATTACCAAAATAATTAATCACAGCCTGTTCCGCATAGGCTCCCTTTTTTCCGTTGTAAGCACAAACAATTTTCTGATTATTCATAAACTCAGTTTACAGTAAATAAAGATTTTGTTCAAAGATAAAAAAAATGGGGAAAGCCGGCACATTGTAAAGTCAAGTGCAACAAAAGACTTCATAAGGTGTT
>JAKSTJ010000056.1 GCA_024402635.1 Treponema sp.
AAGGCTGCGTTGTTCCATACGTAGAAGGAAAGAAAGAAGTTAATGTTGAAATTACTCTTGGGTAATGTGTAAGGCCGCCGGTCAGAGCGGCCGGTGTTCTATGGGAAACCGTTAAAAAAAATTGCGATGCAGCAATTTTTTAGGTTGTCCTCCTTGTAAGGCCGCATCGGTAGGTTTACTGGTGCGGTTTTTTTTAGTATAGGGGATTTTTTCTATCCTTGAATAGCGAAATATAAAAGTCTTTACAAAAGCATTTTTATAAGTTAGCATTAAATAATAGCACAAAAAGTTTTATTGTATAAGTTTGAGTTTTTAAGCTTTCAATCGAATTCTTGTGATAAATAATCTTTTACATCGTATTATTAGGAGAAAATCTAATGAGTACATTGATATTTTTTATTGAAGTAATTGCTATTGCTATTGCTTTCTGGCAGGTTAATGCTATTGCAGGAATTGCTGAAATGAAAGGCTATAGTAAAACAGCTCTTCCAAAAACAATTCGTATTGTTGGTAATACTCTTGTAGTGATTACAACACTTTTTTATTTATTCTCTGGTGTTTTTAAAAATCCTTTAGTTTTGTTAATCGTTTCAATTATCGTTGGAATTATTGAAATTGCATTGGCAATCACTTTATGTGTTTTCTTCTTTATCACAATTTATAATAAAGATAAAACAAATAAATACAGTGAAAAGAGTATGAAAGTTGATATGACTCTCTGTGTTTTCCTTGGCTGGGTTGGTGCTCACAGATATTATGAAAAGAAATATGCTACTGCAGTAATCTGGACTTTGACTCTTGGTGTATTTGGTATTGGATATTTTGTTGATTATCTGTCTATGCTTAAAGGTGTAAGACTTGATAAAAATGATAAAGTAATCCGCCGCTGGAATTCACTTCCTGAAGTTAAGGCTTATATGGATACACTTTCAGATACAGATAAAGAACTTTATATGGCAATCAATTATGAAGGAAAACCTGAAACAGAAAACCAGAAAAAGAAGTTTACTTTAAAAGGAAAAACTTTTGCTGATTTTTTTACTCCTTCTTTAGTTGTTTATATTGGATTTATTGTTTTCTTTGTAGTAATGGGATTGATTCTTTACATTAAATAGAAAATAAGATTTCTAATTTTTAAGATAAACCGGTTTCTAAAATTAATTTAGAGCCGGTTTTTTTGTTTTTAAATTCAATTAATTTTACTCTGTCCCTAACGTCACTATCATTTATTTTATTGACAAATCGTTTTTTAAGCATTAATGAGTTTAATTTTTTTTTGGAGTGTATATATGAAAAAAATTTTAACATGTTTATGTTTTTTCTTATTGGCATTTAACCTGTCTTTTGCGGCTTCTAAGAGTAAAGATGCAAATAATAATCTTGATATTTTTGAAGATGAATCTGAATATATTGGTAATCTTCGTGCAGAAGTAGAAGCTGAACTTGAATATCAGAGAATTGAAGCTGAAGAAGAACTTGCACGTCAAAGAGAAGAAATGGAATCTGAACTTGAAGCTTTAGCACTTAAGAAAGCAGAATCTGAGGCCTATTATGAAGCTCAAATCGAAAATGAAAAAATTTCATATATGTATTCACATCCTTATGAATTTGCTGAATTGTTTGTACCATCATACAATACTGCAGATGAAGCAAAGTTTTTATTGAATCAGCAGATATACAACATGAAGGTAAAGAATAAAAGGCGCTTCATTTTTATGGAAACACTGGAACTCCTGTAAGTGACTTACACTGGTATGGTTTTACTAGAAATGAAGAATATGATTATCTATTTAAAGATTATATTAAACAAGGACTTTAATGTTACAATATTCGATTTAAGTGTATATTAATTAATTTTTAGAGGATGAAGATAAGGTTCTTCATCCTCTTTTTTTATTCGCCGAATTTTTCTAAAAGCTGTGATCTGTTTTTTACATCCAGTTTATCGTATATTCGGCTTACATAGTTTTCTACAGTTCTGTCGGAAATGAACAGTTCATTACTGATTTGTTCATTTGTTTTTTTCTGTAATAAAAACTCAAAAATCAAACGTTCCTGTTTTGAAAAAATAGCGGCAACATTTTCCAGTTTAGATTGAGCTTCTATCATTTTTTCTTCCAGATAAATTTCCCCGCTTTGAACTGTGTCCAGACATTTTGCCAATTCCTGTTCACTGGCAATTTTGGAAATGTATCCTTTAGCACCACTGTCTTTTGCCTGAAGAATATATCCTGGTGTGTCATACATTGAATACATTACAACTTTTATATGCTTAAATTTTTCTGAAAGAGTTTTACATAAAGAAAATCCTGTTTCTCCAATTAGTTGAACATCAATAATGATTATTTCGGGATGCTGGTATTTTTCTAATGTAATTAATTCATCAATACAATCTTTGGAATTTGAAAAAGTGTTTGTAACTTTCCATTTTGTATTTGCTTCTAACCAGTCTTTTAAACCGTGTCGTACGATTGTATGATCATCAATAATAAAAAGTGTGTTTACCATAAATAACCCCATCTATAATAATTAACATGGAACTGAGATAACAATTTCCAAACCATCACCAATTTCACTTCTGAAATCTATTTCTGCACCAATTAAATGGGCTCTGTCTACAATGTTTTGTAATCCAAAATGATTTCGTTTTTTGCGTTTTAACAAATTGTTTATATCACATCCAATTCCATCATCTGAAATATAAATAACCATGTAATCTTTTTTGTTTTCAGTTTTATTCTTTATATAAATTGAACATTGAGTTGCGTAAGAATGTTTTTCGATATTTGTTAATGCTTCCTGAACAATTCTAAAAAGATTCTGACTGATTTCCTTTTCAAAAATTGGGAAAGAGAAATTTTCATCAACTTGAATTGAACAAGGCACGTGGGTTCTTTCAATAAACTGAGTAACAAGAGTCTGAATAATTGAAAGAAGTTCAATTTTTGTATCATCGCCATCAACATGAGTTGCAAGTTCTGCAGGTGTAAGGTTATAACAAATGTTTCTAAGCTTTACAACACAATCTGTTGCAAGACGAATTACAGTTTGCTTTCGGTCTTCGGAATCATCGGTAACTTTTAACATTTCGCTGTTAATTCTTATAGAACGGATATCCTGAATAATTGAATCGTGAATATCCCGGCTGATTTTTCCTCGTTCTGATTCCTGAATCTGATAAATAAATTTCTTATTCTTTTTTAATGACTGAACAGAAGGATTATTTTTACGAATTCTTTTATCTTTAATCATTAAAATTATAAAAGTTGATAATAAAAGAACTGTGGCACATCCTAGAGAAATTGAAAGAATAAGTATAATTTTTAAATATTTTGAGGTTTCAGTATCTAAATTATTTGATTCTGTAATTGTCATATTCTGAAGTTCATAAAGATTTTTCTTTGTAAACTCTTTGACATCTGGAAAAAGATAAGAAACATCTGTAAGTTTATTGTTTTTATAATAATAAATTGTAGAATTGTCTTCTGGTATAAAAGCAATGTAATCATTTTCATAAACAATTTTTATATCTTTGGGATAAGTGTCTAAGCAAATAGTTGCAAGATTAAAATCCTGGTTTCTTATGAAGTTTCCATTTTTATCAGTTAATTGAAAGAGTTTAGAAGAATGATTGTAATTCCAGTGTTCTAAAATCCATACTCCATCATCATTTGCAAAAATGTATCCATAATCATTGGAACTAAGACTGTAGAAATAATTTTCATCAATTTTGTAGGCTGATTCACCTGTGTTTTTGTCGATACATAAGAAGTTTAATGGAAAGTAAGATTTAAAAGAACCGAAAGCCATTCCAGTATTTCTTATATAGTCATAACAAAAGTTATTGAATTCTCCACCAGATTCTTCATAAAGATGCTTTAATGCAGCAATTTCTGTTAATGGATTTCCGTTTTCATCTTCTTTATAAAGTTTTTTGTATCTATAATTATCAAATTCCAGATCTTTGAAGTTTTTAAGACTGATTACAATATCATCTCTTTTGGCATTATAGGAACAGGCTTCTTTGAGTGTATCAAGTACAAGTTTATAATCTTCATCTGTTCTATTGTTTAAATATCTTTCTACATTTACATAATTGTCATATGTTGTGTATTTAACAATATTTTTTGAAAGATAATCACCATTTACCGGTTCAACAAAGAAAAGTCCGTTTTCATTATTGGCACCATAAATGTTCTGGTAATTATCAACAGTAAAATAAAGTCTTTTTGTATTAGGATCAAAACAAACATTTTTAATAACGTTGTAAGTTTCGTAAGAATTAATGAATATAACATTTGAATTTTCAGGTTTATCTGTTGGAATGGCTCTTATAAGAGGAAATCCTATTCCTTTTTCTTCCTGTATATCGCTGTAACATACAAAAAGCATTGAACCATCATCAGAAACATCAAAAGAATGGCATGCAACATTTTTGCCGGATTTAAAAGTTTCTATTTCATTTTTGACAGGATTGTATTTGATAATAAGATTTTCTGCATGAAAATTGCTTGAACATCCTAAATAAATATAGAAATTTCCATTTTTATCAAATTTTATAAAATCTGTTTCTAGGAAACCTGGAATATTATTGTAATCATTAAAAGGAAAAAATAAATTTTCATTTTTTTCCAGACTATCCATAATCATTGAGGATAAATGAACCTTTTTTTGTCCAATTTCATAATTTATTAAAGAAAGATTGGTTTCAATATTATAGATTCCTTTGGCTACATTATTAACAGAATCATATGGACACTTTATAGTATAAGCCTTTGCGTGTAATAAAAAAGTTGATGTAACTAATAAACAAAATAAAATAATTTTCTTCATATTTTGGATTATAACTGCAAAAAAAAAGAATACAAGACAATGAAAATAAAATGTGAGAATTACTCATAAGCATATAAATATTTTCTTGTAAATTGTGAGTTTTTCACTCAATACAACTGGAACGTTGAAATCTATAATTAGAATTATCAAAAACAAATTGGAGAAAATAATATGAAAAAATTAATTGCTGGTTTTTTAATTGCTTCATCTATGATTTTTGCAGTTTCTGCTAAATCAAACAAATTTGAAGACTTAATGAAAAATTTTGATGCAGAAGATACTGAAATTGAAGAAGTAGAAGAAGTTGAAGTTAAACCAAGTACATCCACAAAAGGAAATACAACTAAACAGAATTCTAAAGAATCAAAACAGCAGGATGCAAAAACACAGGCAGAATTAAAAGCTGCATTGGCTGAAGTTGAAAAATTAAATGCTCAGAAAGAAGAATTAGCTAAAAAAATTGAAGCTCAGAAAAATGATACTTCAAAAGCAGAATTAAAAGCTGCATTGGCTGAACTTGATGAATTAACTGCACAGAGAGAAACTTTAATTAAGGAACTTGAAAAGTATAAAAATGATACTTCAAAAGATGACTTAAAGGCTGCATTAGCTGAACTCGAAAAATTAAATGCAATGAATCAGGACTTAATTGACAAATACAATCAGGAAAAACTTGATATGATTGCTATGAAAGAAGTTGCTGATCATCCATTTGAACATTCTGAACTTTTTGAAATTAATGTATTTAATACTTCTAAAGGAAAAGTTGAAGTTTCAGATGATACTGTAAAATATAAAGGTACAGAATATAAAGGTATTAAAATGTCTGGAAATACTGGTAAACCTGATGGTAACTGGTCAAGTTTCTACGGACTTGGACTTCAGCTTGATAAAACAAATATTGCTCAGGCTGTAAGAAATTCCAATTGTGTAAGCTTAAAGGTTCTTGGTGATGGAAATCCTTATCAGATTGAATATGCTATTCCACTTGGTCCAGATCAGTTCAAAACATTGATGTATGCATTTAATACTAAGAAAGGCGAAGTTACAGAAATTAAAGTTCATGTTAGTGAGTTTAGTGCATGGCAGAATGCAACTAGAGCTGATATAAAAGATACAGCACACATTGCTCTTGTTTATGCATACGGATTTAATGGAGTAGATAGACCTGCTAACAATACTAAATTCTCTGCTACATTCTTTGATGTAAAATTTGAAACTGACTTTGAATTAGAAAAAGCAGCAACATTTAAAGAAGAAAACTTCTTGTTATATGCAGAAAATTATCGTGAAAATATTAATGAAGCAGATAAGGGTAAAGTTACAATTTCTGATACAAATGTTGATTACAATGGAAAATCTTACAAAGGTATTGTTATAAAAGGAAATACTGGTATTCCTGTTGCTGATGAAAGCAGCTGGTATGACGGAAGACTTAAAGGTTATGAAAGAAACCTTGAAGCAAGATTTATTAAATTCCTTACTAAAGGTAAAACTATGAAAATGAAAGTTCTTGGTGATGGAAATAAATATAAAGTTTGTCTTGGATATTGGATGAACGATGAATACTCTCAGTGGGAATATACATTCTCTACAAGAAAAGGCAAGGTTATGGAAGTTTCTATTCCATTTAATAAATTCCAGAACTGGCAGCATAAAAAACTTGATATTAGTAAAGTTAAGGAATTTGCAATTTCTTATGAATGGGGAAATCCAATGGCAGGCATTAAACGTCCTGGAAAAAATAAGGATTTTGAAATCACAGTATTTGATATTTCAGTTCAGTAATATAGAATAAAACTTGAAAATTAAACCGGTAAGGAGAAAATCTTTACCGGTTTTTTTTAGATGATAGGGACAGAGTAAAATTTAATTTTAACCTAAGGATTTGTCTTGAGACTGTTCAAATGTTATAATCACAGTCAGAGGTTTTTTAATTGCATTTTATTTTGACAATCCTTTCAACTTTACTTAGATTTCTGCGTATTTATCACGCTGCACGAATCCTTTTTGTTGTTGCAGTTCCAGTGTTATTTTTTATTGTGTGGTTAATTCTTGCCATAATTTTTGGAATCAAAAAATCTGAATACGGAACATTTGGTCAGCGTTTTTTAATGCTTTTTATTAGTGAAATGGCTAATATAGTTGCAGTTTTACTTGCAATGCTGGCATTTTATTTTATTGGTAGAAATGTTTCGAATTATTCGGAATTTCGAAGTATGATTGGTCTTTTATTAAAACTTGATTTTTATTTTTTCGGAATAAGTTCTGCAATTGTTCCATTATGTTCAATCACTAACAAAAAAAAGATAATTCTTTTATGTGGAATTGGAGGCTTTCTTTTAATTTGCCTGATAATTCTTGGTATAATTGTAACAATGGAATGTTCCTGATACGCAATTATTGATTCTTATTAAGGTTTATTTACTATGAGCAAAAAAAATATTGATATGACAGAAGGTAAACCCTTAGAACTGTTAACTGCTTTTACAATTCCAATGATTTTGGGAAATGTTTTTCAACAATTGTACACTATGGTTGATACAATGGTGGTTGGAAAATTTGTCAGTAAAGATGCATTGGCGGCTGTTGGTGCAACTGGAGCGATTCTTTTTCTGATGATTTCCATTATTATTGGTTTTACTGTTGGTACTGCCATTGTTACTGCTCAAACTGCAGGAGCAAAAGATACAGAGGGTATAAGATCAATATTTTCAACAGGATTTTACATTATCATAATAGAAACTGTTGCTTTATGTATAATTGGAAATCTTGGCAGTAAACCGGCATTAAGATTGCTGAATACTCCGGAAGATATAATTAATCAGGCTGATTTGTATTTGCGTATAAATTTTTCCAGTTGTATTGCTCCTATTATGTATAATGTTATTTCTCAGTTTATGCGTTCATTAGGTGATAGTAAAACTCCATTATATGCTCTGATAATTTCTTCTGTTTTAAATATTATTCTTGATCTTTTATTTGTAATTGTTTTTCACATGGGTGTTGCGGGAGTTGCTGTTGCTACTGCAATTTCTCAATTTGTTTCTGCCTTTTACTGTTTGATTGTTACCTGGAAAAAGTTTCCGGAATATATTCCATTAAAGGGGCAGTGGAAGATAAACGGTGGAATTATTAAAACAATCTTAAAATTTGGAATTCCAATGGCTCTGCAGAATATGCTGGTTTCTTTTGGAATGATGTTTGTTCAATCTACTATTAATAACTATGGTACAAATATAGTTGCAGGTTATACAGCTGGTAATAAAGTAGATCAGATTGGTATTCAGTTTATGAATTCTGTGGGTTCTGCAATTTCTACTTATGCCGGGCAGAATTACGGGGCAAAAAAATTAAAAAGGCTTTTTGAAGGACTTAAGGCTTCTCTAGTTCTGAATTTTCTGCTTAGTTTAATTCTTGCTATGGTAATAATTGGTTTTGGAAGATTTATTGTTTTACTGTTCCTGAAGACCTCTGAAACTGAGGCAATTTCTGTAGCTGTAAGATATTTGATTATTGTAAGTTCTTTCTATTTATTCTGTGGAATAAGCAATATTCTCCAGAGTTTTTTACGTGGCGTAAATTATGTAACAGTTCCAACTTCTGCCAGTATAGTTGAACTTGTGGTAAAAATTGGAATTGCCTTTGGATTTTCATATTTATTTGGATACAACGGAATCTGGTGGGCATGGCCAATTTCTTGGATAATTACAGATGTTTTTCTTTACGGATATTATTTCTTTGTTTCAAAACCTCATTTGAAGAAAATAATGAGCGATTAGTTATAACATTTTATTATAAATATAATTCAATATTGCTTTTTACCAATGGTATGCTATGATTTAATAACAAAAATAAATAAGGAGGGTGTGACGATGGGAGTTGCATCATTAGTATTAGGTATTATTTCTTTAGTATCTTCTGTAGTTGGAGGAGTTTTCTCACTTGGTTGGGTTGGATCAATTTGTGGTGTTATCGCAATTGTTCTCGGTGTTCTTGCTAAGAAAGACGCTGCTCAGGCTGGAAAAGGAAAAGCTGGTATGATCTGTGGTATCATCGCTTTAGCTTGGGGTGTTATCTCAACAGTTGCTTGTATTGCATGTGCAGCATGTGCTTACGGTGCAGCAGAAGGTTATCTTAATTCATTAATGTAATTCGATAATTCCAAGAATTATTTCTTATGGGTTTTAGATTATTTGGCACATTCATTCCATATTACGGTACTTGTATCTTAATAGGGATTGCGTGTGCCTTTTTAATAGGCTTTTATCTTTGCAAAAAACTCTCTCTTAACACAGATGATTTTATGATTATCTGCGCTTATCTTGTGGCTTTTGGGTTTACAGGTGCAAAGATTCTTTATATTTTAGTTTCTCTTAAATACATTAATTGGTCCTTTGTTTTCCAGAGTATGAAGAACTTCAATGCATTTATTGGTTCTGGATTTGTATTCTTTGGTGGATTAATTGGTGGTTTACTTGCTATGCCTTTTATTAAAAAGATTCATAAAATTGATGTATATTCTTACTTAAAATGTTTAACTCCTGCTTTAGGTGTTGCTCATTGTTTTGGAAGAATTGGTTGTTCTTTAGCTGGTTGTTGTCACGGTAGACCTACAACTGGAAATTTTTATTTTATTTATACAGAAAGTATTGCAGCTCCAAATGGAGTTAAATTGTTTCCTATTCAGGGAATTGAAGCTTTTTCAGTTCTTTGTATAGCAATTGTTTGTTTTATTCTTGTGATTAAAAAGAAAGATATAAAAGTTCATTACCTATATATTTCTATTTATTCAGTAGTGCGATTTATTCTTGAATTTTACAGAGCTGATTCTGTAAGAGGATTTGCAGCTGGTTTATCTACATCACAAATAATCAGTATATCTTTGTTGCTGATTATAATTTGTTTAGAAATTTACGAAAGATTTATTCGTAAGAAAAAGATTGTAAAAGCAGAAGAAATTACTGAACAAGAAAATATTTAATTGTAGAATTATTATATGAATATAAAATTGATGAGTAATACGGAAAGATCCATAATCAAGCAAAACGAAGCCGATGCAAATAAAAAAGTTGCAATGGTAATGTTTTTTATTTTCTGTATTTATTCATTTATGTATATACTGAATCTCATTGGAATATTTGTAATTCCAAAAAAGATTTTTACTTTTGCCTATATTACAAGTTCTGTGATTCTTTTACTTCCTCTTGTTTTTAATAAAATATTTTCTCCTGATACAATCTGGTTAAAATCCTTGTATATTTTAGGAACTGCTGTGTTCCTGTTTATTGCAATTGTAACACTTTCTTATCACTCAGTTGTTGTGTATGCTTTGCCAATTGCTGTTGCCGGTATTTATTTTTCAAGAAGAGAAGTTTTATATTCAATTTTTCTGACTTGTGTTGTTTCTGTTCTGGGACAAATTGTTAGTTATAAATTAAATCTTCTTCATGATGCAAATTTTGTTTCTTTTAATAAGATGATAATTTTTGGAATTATACCCCGAGTTGGAACTCTTCTGGCATTTGCAGCATTGCTTTATATGGTTACACGCCGGTCTTCAAAATTGATTGCAACTCAGATTAATTCCGCCGAAAAGATTAAAAAGCACAATCTTGAAACTGTAATGTTATGTGCAACTTTATTGGAAAGCCACGATCATGGAACTGGAAATCATCTTAGAAGAACAAAGGAATATGTAAATTATATTTCTCTCAGATTAAAAGCAAATGGAATTTACGAAAAGGAATTAACTGAAGACTTTATAGAAAATCTTGTTTTAGTTTCTCCTTTGCATGATATTGGGAAAGCTTCAATTAAAGCAGATCTTCTTGATGAAGCAAGACCTTTAACTTCCGAAGAATTTGAAATTATAAAAAAACATTCTTTGGAAGGATATAAAATTATTAATACAGCCTTTTCTGATGATGGAAGCAGCCTTTTCAAAAAGTTAGCCTGTGAAGTTACCCGCTATCATCACGAAAAATGGGATGGTTCTGGATATCCAGATAAATTGCGGGGAGATGAAATTCCTTTATCAGCACGAATTATGGC
This sequence comes from Treponema sp., assembly GCA_024402635.1. Lineage (GTDB taxonomy): Bacteria > Spirochaetota > Spirochaetia > Treponematales > Treponemataceae > Treponema_D. Next base: position 10,888 of record JAKSTJ010000056.1, read on the forward strand.
TGTTGCAGATGTATTTGATGCAATCAGTTCTGATCGTCCATATAGAAAAGCTATGACAATGGATGAATGTTTTTCTATTATAAAGGAAGGTTCTGGAACTCATTTTGATCCGCTTATTGCAAAAGTTTTTCTTGAATCTCGAAACGAAATTATTTCTATTCGAAATACAATTAATCTTAGTTTATCTTAATTAAGAGTTTTTCCTTAAAAATAAATAAAAATATAGTTAAACGTTTAACATAAATTTAAATCTATCGTAGAATAGGTGTATATGAATAAAAAAATCTTTTTAGGATGTGTTTTAAGTATGTCTATTTTAAATCTTTTTGGAGCTTCAAAATCAAAAATTGATGCTTCTCCTGTTATGTCAAAAATGACAAAAGTTACTGATTTACAAAAATTAATGGCTCAGAAATGTATAAAATTGCCAACAGAAAATAATCCAATTGCAATGCATAAACTGACAGCTGATCCATGTGTTCTTGTTTATAATGATACAATTTATGTATATGGAACAAATGATGCTCAGCAGGCAGAAATTACAAAAGGAAAAGCTGATAATGGTTACAATCATATTAATACGCTGAATGTATTTTCTACAACCGATTTAGTTAACTGGACTGATTGTGGTGAAATTGCAGTTGCTGGTCGTAATAATCCAAAAGGAGCTGCAAAATGGGCAAATAATTCCTGGGCTCCTGCAATTGCGTATAAAAAAATAAATGGTAAAGATAAATTCTTTTTATATTTTGCTGATAACGGAAGTGGTATTGGAGTTTTAACTTCTGATAGTCCAACTGGTCCTTTTACAGATCCTTTAGGAAAACAGTTAATTTCGAGAGCTACACCAAATACAGAAGGTGTTTACTGGCTTTTTGATCCTGCTGTTTTTGTTGATGATGATGGAACAGGCTATCTTTATTATGGTGGAGGAGTTCAACAGGATATTGCTCATCCAAAATCTGCCCGTTGTGTTCAGTTAGGAGATGATATGATTTCTATTGTTGGAACTCCAAAAGAAATTGATGCTCCATGGCTTTTTGAAGATTCAGGAATTAACAAAATAAATGGAAAATATATTTATTCATATTGTGCAAACTGGAGTGACAGAGCAGGAGCAACTGGTGATGTTCCTCCAACAGCTGTAATTGCATATATGAGCTCAAAGTCTCCTTTAGGACCTTTTAAGTATGAAGGTTATACATTAAAAAATCCTGGTGCTTATTTTGGACCTTGGGGAAATAATCATCACTGGATGTTCCAGTTTAAAAATAACTGGTACATTGCATTTCATGGTCAGACTACAGAAAAAATCATTGGTTTTGAAAAAGGTGGATACCGTTCCTTATTTATAGATGAAATGAAAATTAATAAAGATGGAACTTTACCTGTTCAGAATGTATCAAAAGCAGGTTGTGAAAAAATTGGAAATTTTAATCCATATAGATTAGTTCCTGCTGCAACTTTCCATAGTTCTGCAAATGTAGCTGTAAGTTCAAATCAGACATTGGTTCCTTTGGTAAATGGCAGCTGGGTTCTGGTAAAAAATGTTGATTTATCTAAGGGTGGAAAAACTCTTTCTGTTACTGCAACTAAAAAAACTTCTGGTCATATTAAATTTGTAGCTGGAAACAGAGTAAATGGTACTGTAATTGCTGAATCTGATGTTTCTGGAGAAAAAACTGAAATTACAGTTTCAATTCCAAAAGAAATAAAATCTGTTCAGGATATTTACATTGTATTTAATGGTACAGTAGAATTAGTAAATTGGAAGTTAAACTAAATGAAATATTTAATTGCATCTGATATTCACGGTTCTGCTAAATATTGCAGAATGTTATTAAAAAAATTCGAAGAAGAACAGGCAGAAAAATTATTGCTTTTAGGTGATATTCTTTATCACGGGCCAAGAAATGATTTACCAGAAGAATATGCTCCTAAAAAAGTGATAGAAATGCTGAATCCTTTAAAAGAAAAAATTCTTTGTGTACGTGGAAATTGTGATGCAGAAGTTGATCAGATGGTTCTGGATTTTCCAATAATGGCCGATTATATTGTTTTACCTGTTGGAAATCAAACAATATATGCAACACATGGTCATCATTTTAATCCTCAGAATCCATTTCCTGGAGTTAAAAATTATATTCTGTTAAATGGTCATACTCATGTTCCTGTAAACAAAATATATGATGATTTTACTTATATTAATCCAGGTTCAGTTTCAATTCCAAAAGAGAACAGTCCTCATAGTTATATGATTTATGAAGATGGAAAGTTTGTATGGAAAAATCTTGAATCTGGAGAAGAGTATAAACCTTATTAAGATTTATTGTATTAAAAAAAAATCCGCTTTATTCATAAAGCGGATTTTTTATTTAAGGTTTAGAAACTGATTTTGAAGGCTTTACTGCTGTGTGGTTCCATTGTGAACTGGATTGCAGAGCCTAAATCTTTTTGTTCCCATAAATCACGGATATTATTTTTATCTGAAATATCAATGTTTAATTTAATTGTCTGTGGTTCTTCGCTTAAATTAAAATAGCACTGATAGTAAGAATTTGCATCAATTTCGTTTACCCACATAACAATATCATCCTGGGAAGAATTGCTTGTCTGATAAGCCTGATTTGGACATTTGTTCATGGCAATGATTTCAGGATTTGTTAAAAGCTTAAGATTTTCTGGACTAAGCTGAGGTAAATCTGTACCAATCATTAAAGGTGCACGGAAAATGTTCCACAAAGTCAGCATTGTTTTTGTTTCTTCAAAAGTAAATTTACAATCCCAACCTTTGTGTTCAGCATCAGCAGGTGCCCATCCATAACCGAGTTTTCCCATTGGAAGCATATCACAATCTGGCCAGTTTCCTTCGCCTGAATGAGTCTGCCATACTTCACATCGTTCAAACATTGCTTTGAGAAGTTTCCAGTCATCCCAGAAATCGTCTGTAATTCTCCACATATTTGCAAAAGTTTTATAATGATGTGCTTTTTCAATGATTGCAGGTCCTGGACTTAAGGAAAGAACAATTGGTCTTCCAGATTTTTGAATTGCAGCGGCCATCATTTCAACTTCTTTTTCATAAATTGGTTCTTTTACATGGCGGCAAATATCATCAACTTTTACAAAATCAACGCCCCATTGTGCGTAAAGTGCAAAAATTGAATCGTAATAATCCTGGGCATATTTAGATTTAAAATCTACACCATACATATCTGGATTCCATGCACAGGTTGAATATGCACATGCAATCTGATCTGCAGTTACTTTAGAATTATCGTGAGTTTTAATAGCCATATGTTCATGAGCAGCAAATCTTGGAATTCCTCGCATAATGTGAATTCCAAATCTTAATCCTAAGGAATGAATATAATCTGCTAAAGGTTTAAAACCTGCGCCATTTGCAGAAGAAGGGAATCGGTTTGGAGCTGGAATCTGGCGGGAAAATTCATCAACACAAAATCTGCTGAATGGAATGTATTGAATGCCGTCTTTGTTTTTTGTTCCTGCATTTGCATCTGACCACTGAATATCAATTACAATGTATTCCCAGCCAAATTCTTTCAGGTTTTTTGCCATATAATCAGCATTTGCACGAACCTGTTCTTCGTTTACTAATGTGTTGTAATAATCGTAACTGTTCCATCCCATTGGTGGCTGTGGGGCGCAGTCGTTTTTTGAATATGAAATCATTTCTTTTCCTTATAAAATATTTTTGAAACTTACTACCAGTCAGTAAGCAACCACGCAGCATCGCGAGCTGACTCGCTTGACGCTAAGGTCGGTATGGAAACTATCATTCCGCCCTTAGAGTCATGCTGGTGGTATGCTTTCTTCCTTCCCGCAAGTTTCAAAAATATACATTTGATTTAAGCTTTCATAT
>JAKSTJ010000057.1 GCA_024402635.1 Treponema sp.
GCAGGCGTTATTAGTGTTTATCATATGATTAGGCGCCTCCTTGTGTAGAGCCGCCAGCACCTAACCTTTAAATTATACTAAAGCGTGTTTCTGCCATCTTTTACTTCTCCATCGTAAAAGCATAACAATTCCACGGGTAGTTTCATCTGTACCAATTGCAAGCCAGAAACCAATTAATCCTAAATGGCAGACAATACCTAAAAGGTAACTTCCTAAAACAAGAATTACCCAGTTAGAAAAAATTGCATATAAAACCGGGAATCTTATATCCCCTGCACCTTTCAATGCACCAACATAAACCAGATTAAAGGTTCGGCCAAATTCAATATATGCAGAATATATAAGCAATGTTCTTACCAGAGAACTAACTTCTTCAATTTCAACAAACCAGTTGACAATAGGTTTACTAAAGATATTTACAATTACAATCATACCCATAGAAACTGCCAGAGCCACCAGCTGGTAAAGCATAATTTTTTTATAGGCAACATCACTTTGTTTTGCACCAACCAGATAACCTGCTTTAATCTGAGTTGCATTACCAATAGAAACTGCAACAGCAAAAACATATCTTACAATTGTCTGACAATATACCTGAGCAGACATTGCATATGTTCCCAAGGTACTAATCATTGCCATAACAACAATATTTGCAACGTTGTAAGAAAGACTTTCACCAGCAGTAGGAACACCAACTTTAAGAATCATTCTAAAACTGTTTCCAGGAACCTTAAAAATTCCCTTGAAACTAAAATAAACATCTTTTCTTCGTTTAATAAAATAAGCAAACAAAATGCAGGAAACAAGAGATGCAACTCCAGATGCCGCTGCAACACCGTAAACTCCAAATACAGGTAAACCAAACCATCCATAAAGGGACAGAGCATTTCCAACAACATTTATAATATTTGCCACAATAGAAACAATCATTGCTTCAGATGTGTGGCCATAACTTCGGAGAATTGCTCCCTGTAAAAGACTAAAACCGTTAAAGAAACAGAAAATTCCACCATAAACAACAAAATACTGCCAGGCAAAAGTTCTAACATCATCTTCAAGCGTATAACAACTTAATAAAGGACTGGTTCCAAAAATAACAAGAACTGTAATAAAAATCGAAGCAATCAGCATCATTACAAAACTTGCCTGTGCTATATGATTCAAACTAGACTTTTCTTTCTGAGCTCCATTGTATTGAGCAAGAACAATTGAACATCCGGTTCCAATTACAGAAAAAACAAGATTTAAAAAGAAAACATATTGAGATACAAGACCAACAGCAGCTACTGCAGAATTACTATAGGAGCTCAACATTAATGTATCTACAGAGGAAACAAGAATTCTCATTATCTGTTCCATTGCAATTGGCAATGTAAGACTAAACATTGGTAAAGCACCACGATTTCTTTTATTTTCCATTTACATTCCTCAGCAAATAGAATAACGAGAATTCTTTAATTGTTCATTAGGAATTTTACTGATATAACTAGCTCTGCTGCTTAAACATTTTTTTCCAGTAAATCAAAATCATACCAATTGTAAATACAAAAGCAAGAATATCACTTACTGGACCTGTCCAAAGAACTCCATCAATTCCCATGTATATAGGGAGTAAAATTGTTACTGGCAGCTGGAAAATTATCTGTTTTGAAAGAGATGCTAAAGAAGCTTGAACCGGATATCCTAAAGACTGGAAGAAAATACCACTCATAATCTGAATTCCAGCAAGAGGAATAAGCATTAAATAAATTTTCATACATTTAACTGCAAATTCATTATACAAATCACTTTCGCTTCCAAAAATGCTTATAATTGCCATTGGTTTAAATTGGGCAAGAAGGAATGCAATTGTACAAATAATTGTAGAAATTACTGCTACCAATTTAAAAGTTTTCTTTACACGATCATAACGGCCGCTTCCATAGTTATATCCAAAAATTGGCTGAGCTCCTGCAGAAAGACCAATAACAATGCTCATTATAATAGAAAAAGTCTTCATTGTTATTCCAAGAGTTGTTAATGGAATAGAAGGACCATATTTAGAACGTTCACCATAATAAGTTAAAATATTGTTTCTTAATGCAATAGCAAAAACCAATGCAAACTGAGAAATAAAACTGGAAATACCAAGTTTTGCTACTGCTCCTAAAGATTTAAAACATTTCTTAAAAACAAATCTGTTTAATTTAACACTCTTCATTCTTGTAGAAAAATACCACAAGTTAAGAATTGCATTTGCAGCCTGACCAAGAATTGTTGCCAGTGCAGCACCTTTTACTCCCCAGCCAAAAACAAAAATAAATAAAGGATCAAGAACAATATTAATTATAGTGCCAAGAAAAAGCCCAATCATATTAAAACGAGGATTTCCATCAGCACGAATAATACTTGAACCACCGGCACAAACAGCACAAAAAGGAAGACCTAAAGTGATAATAACACCATAATCAATTGCATATGGAAGAATTTCGTCAGAGGCACCAAACACAGAACACAAAGGCGCCATAAATATCAAATATAAAACTGCAGTTATAATACCAATGCCTAAAAATCCTATAATTCCGGCCATTGCACCTTTAGCTGCTTCATCCTGTTTTTTTTCGCCTAATTTTAGACTCATAAAAGCAGCTGCACCATCACCAAACAAAAGAGCAAAAGCCATTGCGAAAGTTGTCATTGGAAAAATAACAGAAGTTGCACCGTTACCAAGATAGCCAACTCCACGACCAATAAAAATCTGATCTACAATATTATAAAGAGAATTTACAACCATAGAAATAATTCCAGGAATTGCAAATTTTGCCAGAAGCTTGCCAATTCTCTCTGTTCCCAGAATATTTTCTTTTATTTCTGTATTTTCTTCAGCTTTTTCCATTTTTTTTCCTTTTTTTAATTACTTTTTTCTATATAAACTATAAGAGTTTTCTTATAAAGCGGGATTATAGCATATTTTTTATTTACTAGTAACTCTTTTTAAAATACAATTACAATTAATAGAGAGGTTTTTATATGAAAAAACGTTTAAAATTTATTTTACCTTTAGCAATCATTTCATTACAACTATGTATTAGCTGTGGTGCTCCAAAACCAGAAAAACTTATTCAAAATGGAGATTATGTAGGCGCTGTAGAACAACTTGCAAATCGTCTTACAAAAAAACCAACAGACCAGGAATATGCTGATTTGTTCATGAATATTTATTATCAGACTGTTGACCAGAGAATTCCAACAGCATCTGTAGATGAAATCTTTAATGAATATTTCCCTGGTTATACTTCAAATCCAACTGCAATTCTTAGAAATGTTTCTACAACTGTGGGATACGATTCTCCTCTTACAAACAATAACAATGTTATGTCTGCAATCAATCGTGCATCAAAAGCAGTTACAAACTTGAATGATCTTGTAAGAATGCAAAATGCAGTAATGACAATGCCACAGACAATTGGTAATGCAAAAAAAGGCCAGGTTTATACTGTAAAAAAATACGATCAGAATTTTGCCAGTCTTTACAATAGAGATGTTCGTTCTTTCGGAATGTTCTATTTCTACATGGGAGAAGCTCTTTATCCTGGAAATAATTTAAGACAGAGAAAAGAAATTCTTTCTTATTACACAACTGCAAATACTTATACAACAGATATTGGAAATCTTAGAACTCATGCAGCAGAAGTTTGTTACCAGACTGCAGAAGATTACATTTCAAGCAGCTATTCAATTGAAAATAAGAACGAAGCAATCAACTGGTACAATCAGGCATTAAAATGGTCTTCAAACTACAAAGACTGTCAGACAAAAATCTACAGAGCAAACTATGAAATTGCCATGACATATAAAGCTTCTGCAGAAACAATTTCTGATTATGAAACAGTTTTAAAATATCTTAATAATGCTGGTTCATATAAAGATGCAGAAAATCAGAAAAAAGAAATCGCATATGCCCTTGCAATTACTTACAAAGAAGCTCACACATACTCTGATTATGAAAAAGCTGGAACTTACTTTAAACAGTTAGGAAATTATGAAAATGCTGCAAACGAAGCTCAGCTTTATGATTTCTATAAAAGACTTAATTCATTATCAAAGACAGACAAATCTGGTATTGTTCAGTTAATTCAGGGAAGTGAATCTAACAATATTATGACAAGAACTTTAGATTCTACAACAGATATGTACACATATCTTAATGTAACAACAAAAGCCAGCGATATTCCTGTTTATTCAGTTGTAAAAGACGGTTCAATTGCCCCTGGTACAATCATTGATGGAACTTCAATCGTAAGCGGCAATTACAATGTTTTTGAATATGGAGACAGAAATCCTCTTAAATATAACCTTTCTGCAGGTACAACAACAAAATGGAATGTAGTTGAAGAAAGTGTAATTGAAAAACCAGCAACCAGATCTGCCCATAATGAAGTTGTAAGCGCAGCATATGACAAAACAAGAAAAATTGCTCCAATCACAACTGCTGAATATACACAGATTTTCTCTGATGAAGATCTTGAACTTGCTTTAGGAACTGGTTACGACAGAAACACCTTTACTTTAGGAAGAAATGTAAACTGGAACAATACAGTTTATCTTGTAAAAATTACACAGAAATACTACAAGGCAAATCTTGACTGGCAGTCAAAAAAGATGATGTCTTATGATTTCTTCTCAACAACCGGCAGCAACCCAGTTAAATCTACAAATTTAAAAACTGTTGCTCCATACTATATTGATGAAGTTACATATGGTCGTGTAGGATACTTTGTTTTCTCAACAAAAATGATTCCTAAAGATTTTGAACTTAATATGAAAGATGTTGTTTCAAATGAAGCTAGAAGTTCAACAAAAGTTAATTCTGCAATCAGAGAATTTGAAAGTGAAAATACAACAATTTCTGCACTTTCTGTTGCTGAAAAAACCTGGTCAATTTCTACTTTGGACAAATATTTTGCATGGATTAAGGCCGGTGCAGTAATGGACTTAGATGTTGACTCATTACCACCTATTTCTTTCAAAATCCGTTGTTTAAGCGACAACAGCTATGGAAACGTTATTAAAACTGGTAGATGTAAGATTGCAAATCCAAACTATGTTGAACCTGTAGAAGAAAATACAAAATTCGTACCTACTGATCGCATTAAAGAATTAAATCCTATAGATACTACAAGAAAACCTATAGGAACTGTAATCAAACCACTCAACTAAAAATAAATAATTTTTTATCAGGGCTGTCTTTTTAAGATGGCCCTTTTTTTGTTGACGGAGCATATTTTCACCGTATATTATTTTCTTATGTCAGAAAAAAAACGTTGTGTAATTGTTAGTGCTGCAGAAATCAAGAATTATTCCAGAATAAAATCTTATCTCTCAAAAAACGATTTTTTTATATATTGCGATGGAGGCCTTAATCATCAGGAAGAACTCGGTTTTAAACCAGATTTAATTATTGGTGATTTTGACTCTTACAAAAAACCTGACACTTCAATTGAAATAATTGCCCTTCCTTGTGAAAAAGATGACACAGATACATTTTTTGCTGTAAAAGAAGCCTTAAACCGAGGCTTTAATGATTTTGTTTTTATTGGCTCAATTGGAAACCGTTTTGACCATTCTTTATGCAACATTTCTGCATTAATGTATCTTTACCAGAAAAAAATTCCTGCCCTGCTTTTAGACGATTATTCAGAAATGACAATTGCAGATAAAAATCCCTCAATAGTAAAAGATGAATTTGCATATTTTTCATTAATGAACATTGCCGGCGATGTAAAAGGAGTTACAATCACAAACGCAAAATATCCTCTTAAAAATGCAAAAATAAAAGCTTCTTATCAATTTGGAATCAGTAATCAGGTTATTCCCGGTAAAGAAGCAGTTATTACAATAAAAAAAGGAATTTTACTTTTAGTAAAAATCTGGAAATAAAATTTGGCATTTGTCCAAAAAGAGGTTTTATGATTTTAGGAACATCATCCCCATTAAATCACAACAGTCCTGAAGAATGGGCACAGAAACATTTGTCCCTGGGATTAAAAGCAGTAAACTTTCCGGTAAATTATACTGCCGGAGAAGAAGTTTATATGGCTTATAAAAATGCAGCAGATAAAGCAGGCCTTGTAATTGCAGAAGTCGGAGTCTGGAAAAATACTCTGGCAGCCGACAAAACTGAACGCCAGAAATGGATTGATTACGCTGTAGAACAATTAAAAATGGCAGATAAAATTGGAGCTCTTTGCTGTGTAAATGTTGCAGGAACTCCTCACGGTCCAAGATGGGATGGTGGTTATAGAGAAAACTTCAGCGAAAAAACCTGGGGTGAAACAGTAGAAATGGTTCAGGAAATTATTGACCGGGCAAATCCTAAAACTACAAAATATTCTATTGAATCAATGCCCTGGATGGTTCCTTCAAATCCCGATGAATATTTAAAACTCATTCACGATGTAAATCGCAGCGGATTTTCTGCCCACCTTGATATTGTAAATATGATTACAAGTCCAGAGAAATATTTTTTTAATGATAAATTCCTTAAAGAATGTTTTGAAAAACTTGATGGTCAGATTTTAAGCTGTCACTTGAAAGACATTCGATTAAAAGAAGAATATACATTTCAACTGGAAGAATGTGCCTGTGGAAAAGGAAATCTTGATTTAAGGCTGTTTATAGATCTTGCAACAAAACAAAATCCACAAATGCCTATGATTATTGAACATCTGAATACAGACGAAGAATATTTAGAAAGTGTTAATTATGTTCAGTCTTTACTTCAGTAGTTGAAGATATTTCAGCCGTTGAATATAACTTTCTTTTTTTGTATAAATAGCGGAACCAGGCGGTAATACCGGCAAGTGACCATACAACACCAACGGACCACCAGATTCCCCAAACTCCAATAAATGGAATCATTGTAAGAAGGATTGGTGCGGTAAAACGACCGATTACTTCTACAACTCCATTTAATAATGCAAAGAAAGCATCTCCAAGTCCATTTAAAACTCCACGGACAACATAAATAATTCCAAGCATTATGTAGAAAATACTGGTTATTCTTAAGGCAGTTGCACCCATTGAAATAACTTCTGCATCACTTACAAATATAGCTGTAATCTGAGCTCCAAAAATCTGAATGATTGGAACCATTACTGCAGTAAAAATTGCCATCATTATCATAGTCTTATGATAACCTGTAATTACACGGTCATATTTTTTAGCACCATAATTTTGGCCGCTAAAAGTAGAAAGGGCAGCCGCTAAAGTCTGATATGGCTGATGAATTACCTGTTCAATTCGACCGGTTGCAGTAAATGCAGCAACTGCTAAAGGCCCAAAATTATTTACAACTCTCTGTAAAGCCATACATGAAATTGCAATCATTGCAAACTGTAATGAAAGAGGAAGTCCAAGTTTTACAGTTTGAGCAATTACTTTTGTATTAAATGCAAGATCCTTTTTTGTCAGCTTAAAATATGGATTAAATAAAACCGCATATCCAAGACACAAAATATTTGAAACAAACTGAGAAATCAATGTTGCAAGTCCAGCACCAAAAATTCCCATTTTAAAAACGAATACCCAAAGAACATCAAGACCAACATTTAAAAAGCAGGAGAATATCAGGAAAAATAATGGAGTGGTAGAATCACCAAGAGCTCTCATCATAGAAGAAACATAATTGTATATAGAAACAAAAAATAAGCCTACACTCATCAATCTTGTATATACAACTGCATCATGAATAATTTCTTCAGGAGTTCCTAGCAATCTTAAAAAAGCAGGAGCACAAATAAATGCCAGAGTTCCAATAACAAATGGCAGAATCACCATAATATAACCGGTATTTGCAATACAATTCTTAACCTGATTTATATCACCTTTACCAAAACTCTGGGAAACAATAATTCCACCACCAGAACCAAAACCATTACAGATGGCAAAAAAGAAAAATGTCAGAGATGAAGTTGCTCCAATAGAAGCCAGTGCTTCGGCTCCAAGAAACTGTCCAACAATAACAGAATCAGCAATGTTGTAAGCCTGCTGAAAAACATTTCCAATTAACATTGGAATCGAAAATAAAATAATAAGTTTGACAGGACTACCCTCTGTCATATTCTTTGAAGTATCAGCCATTTATCCTACACTCGCTAAAAAAAGCATTTCAAGGATATTTTAGGAATTTTACAGGTAAAAATATATAAAGAAATTTCGTAATAATAGTAAAAACCTCTATTGGCAAATTTCCAATTTTTTATTTTTTACTATCCCCTTCCGGCTTTTTTCATTTATAATCAATCATACACAGGTAAAAAATAACTATGGAACTAAAATCAAAATATCCTTCAAAACCATCAGAAATTTCAGATAATGCTTTTCGTTACGATTCTTTTTCAAACGGTAAAACTGTTTTTAATAAAAAGAAAAATCATCTTCCTGCCATGGGTTGGAACAGCTGGAATGCTTTTGGCAGCGGAAACACAGAAGCCTTAACAAAAACAATGGCAGACTGCATAGTAAATCTTGGACTTAATAAACTTGGTTATAAATTTGTAATTCTGGACGATGGTTGTTATAAATCAGAACGTATTCAGGAAAAACTCAGCAATGAAACTGTAAAATTTCCCGGGGGCTTTAAAAGTCTTTCCGACTACATTCATTCAAAAGGATTAAAATTCGGAATGTATAATGATATTGGTACAAATCTATGTGCCGGTGCAGAAGTCGGAACTTGTGGCCATGAAAAAATTGATGCTCAATCTTACATAAACTGGGGCGTTGATTTTCTTAAAATCGACAACTGTTATTATTTATGGGACAATGCAACTTTTTCAAATCCAGAAAATGCCCGATACGTTTTTGCTCCTGCAATTAAAAATATCCGTTTAAGTGGAAAAAATTTCAATCAGCTTTTTTCTGCAGTACAAGATGGCAAGCTTTCCGGTTGTGGCGGCATTATTTCAGAAGATCATGTAAAAAATATCGGAACTTTTGACGGAACAAATACAGGCACAACTCCAGTTGGTCCTATGAGCAGCGAATTGATTTTTCAGGTTTCAGTTCCACAATCAGATAATTATAAAATCACAATCACCTATGCAACTGGAAAAGAAAACGGCATTGGTCAATGGCTTCAACTGGCAACAGAAAATAATTCAGAAATACAATATTTTTATGACGATTTTCTTCCTCCAACAGAAACCACTGGAACCTTTACAGAATCAAAAGAAATCGAAATCTTCTTAAAAGAAGGAAAAAATACAATCAGAATCATGAATCATCGGCGACAGGAAAATACCCTTTTATCTTATGCTGCAATGCTGGAAGGATTAAATTCCGCAAATCCAGATCATGATATTTATATTTCTCTTTGCGAATGGGGAAAAACTCAACCTCAAAACTGGGGATATAAAACCGGCGATTCCTGGCGCATTTTGAATGATATTACTTTTCAAGTTGGATCAGACGGAAATCCAGGTTTTGGAGAATGGAATAATCCGGGAACCCAAAGTATAGCCTCACAATACAATAAAGCCGTTGTTATGGATGAATTTGCAGGTTTAACAAAAGGCTGGAATGATCCAGATATGCTGATGATTGGCATGAATGATCTTACACTAACAATGAACAAAACTCATTTTGCCATGTGGTGCATGATGAATTCTCCTCTAATGCTGGGAATGGATTTACGCCGTCTTACAAAAGGTGATGATTATTACAATATAATTTCAAACAAAGATTTAATTGACTTAAATCAGGATTCTCTTGGCATTCAGGCAAAAAGAATCTGGACAAGTTTTAAATGCAACGAAGCAGATAAAGAATATATTACAGACAACAACCGCTGGGACATTCTTGCAAAACCATTGTCAGACGGAAGCGTAGCAATAGCAGCTTTTAATTTAAGTGATTCCAGTTCAACTCAGGAATTTACACTGGACATTTCTTTTATTAAAGAAAAACTGGGCAATAAAGTTCCTGCAAAATTTGCCGGTTCTTCTAATTTTACTGCAAAGGATTTGTGGACAAAATCAGAAAATAAAGTCACAACTTCTATAAAACTTGATTCAATTGAACCTTGCGGAAATATTGTAATAAAACTTTCACCAGAAAACTAATGAACAGCAACAGCGAACTTACAATTCAGGAATTTGTCTCTTTGCTATGGGAACAGTTCTCCTTGCAGAATTTTCTTACAAAAGGGACAGAGCAATTTGAACCAGAAACAACTTCCGATCTTCTCCAATACGGCCACATAAAAGGATGGCTGGAAGATCAGGATCAGGTTTATTGTAATCAGATAATCGACAAACGAACTGCCGCAAGAATTCTTCATCAATTTATGAAAATTCAATTAAATCAGAAAGATATTCAAAATATTTCAGAAGCAGAAATTTTAAAAGATTTATACAGCTGCCGGGTTTGTGCTAATCACGTGGCTCAGATTTTTCTAAAAAAAATAATGGATTGTGAAGAAATAGAATTGAACGGTGAAAGAGGATTTATCTTTAATATGCTTAAACCCGTTACTAGAAAAGAAGCAGATTCAAGCATATTAAAAATGTTTGACTATTCCATTAATTTTGCAATTTTATCACACCAGGCGTCAAATTCAGGATCTTCTTTCTGACATTCCGGATGAATCATTACATAATCAACAGTTTCTTTAATTCCCTGATCCACTCTTTTTGTCGCAACAAAATCTGGAACCAGAGATTTAAGTTTAGAACAATCAAAAACTACAGAATTTGCTTTGTCCCCAATTAAACTGCCGGTAAAATCATAATTACTGTGAGCTGCCAGATAAGTTGATGGAGCATAAACTGCTTTCAATTCAACTCCAAGAGCTTTAGCAATTACGCCATAAATCTGATTCCATGTAACCGATTCATCAGACATAATCTGCACTGCTTCACCAATTGCATGAATATTTCCCATTAAACCAACAAAACCTTTTGCAAAGTCCGAATTATGTGTAAGAGTCCACAAAGAAGTTCCATCACCATGAATAATAACTGGTTTTCCTTCCTTAATGCGTTTTACAACCTGCCAGCTACCATTATCTCCATGTACCCCAAGAGGAACAGAACGTTCATCATAAGTGTGACTTGGACGAATAATTGTAACAGGGAATCCTTCATCTCTGTAAAGCTTCATTAAATAATCTTCACAGGCAATTTTATTTCTTGAATATTCCCAATAAGGATTAGCAAGAGGAGTTTTTTCACTGATTACATAATTTCCCACAGGTTTCTGATATGCAGATGCAGAACTGATATACATAAACTGATCTGTCTTTCCTTTGAACAATCTGTAATCTCGTTCAAGCTGAGCTGTTACAAATCCAATAAAATCACAAACAACATCAAAATGCAGATTTTTAATCTTTTCAGCAACTGCAGCTTCATCATTTACATCAACAGTAATAAAATTAGCTTTTTCCAGTCCTGCAACAGAATTACGGTTACCGCGATTAATTAAATATAAATCCCAGCCTTTCTGTAAAACCAGCTTTGAAATAGCCATAGAAATAGTTCCAGTACCACCAATAAAAAGAACTTTCATAATTCCTCCTTTTCTAAAATTATACGACACCCTTTTAATAAAAAATCTGAAAATTCTATTCAATAATAGAATGATGTCATTACAAAAAAAAATGTCATTTTAACCAAAGCTAAAATGACATTAAAAAAAAAGATTGAATTAATAACCTAAAGTTTCACCAATAAGAATTACCTTGATTCTGTCCTTAACCATAGATTTTCTTGTTACAACAATCTGACAGCAAATTGTATTTGTAAGACAATCTCCACATCTTCCTGTCTCTGCACAAGGAGTTTGACAACTAAGACGATTACAGTTTGGAGGAGTAGCTTCATTTCTAACCCGACGAATTCCATCATCAACGTTAGCCGAAACTTTATTCATTCCACAAAGAATTATTACTTCATCAGGACCATAAATTAAAAAACTGACTCTATTTCCACGGCCATCAATATTAATAAGTTCACCATCAAGAGTAATAGCATTTGTACTCATTAAGAAAGTATCAGCATTAACCTGTTTTGCTTTTAATTCCTTTACTTCTTCTGGAGTCTTATAATTTTCTCTAACAATCAATTCATGACCGCCAGCATTTACAACATCTTTAAAACCATTTTCATCAATAGTCATTGAACCGCCATATGCAACAGTTTTTTTTCCAGAACCTAATAATTCAGAAAGTTTAGCTTTCGCTTCTGTTACATTCTTACAATAAAATCCCTTCATTCCTCTTAATTCAAGTTTTTTTATAATCGATGCTGCCTGATTTTCATAAAAAGTTTCTTTTGGATTAGCCATATATATTTGCTCCTTTTATTTTATCTAAAGACAATTATAGACGTTTTTTCTATTAATACAAAATTTATTTCTTTTATGAGACTAAAATATAAATTTTTTAATAATAACAATGTTTATTCCTTAAATTTTCAAATATAAAATTAATATAAAAACATATATAACAAGAAAGTTTAAAATAAATATATTTCAAAACTTACTACCAGTCAGTAAGCAACCACGCAGCAACGCGAGCTAGCTCGCTTGACGCTAAGGTCGGTATGGAAACTATCATTCCGCCCTTAGAGTCATGCTGGTGGTATGCTTCCTTCCTTCCCGTAAGTTTTGAAATATTCACCTAATTTAAATCTTCTTTAAAATTAAATACCGAAGGAAGTTTCAACTTCCGAGGATATTTAATTCGTTCGCGAAAGCGAACAGGTCTAATAAACAGAGTTTTTATAAAACTCATAATTAAAAAAAATAAGGATGGAAAAATGTTAAGACTAGTAGAAACTAAACTCGGAAAAATCAAAGGACTTCCTGCAGCCGATCCTAGAATCACTTCTTTTAAAGGAATTCCTTTTGCAAAACCTCCTGTTGGAAATCTCAGATTCCATGCACCAGTTCCAGTTGAAAAATGGGATGGAATATTAAATGCTTATGACTTTGGTCCAATTTCAGTTCAGCCTACTCCAAACTACGATCCAAACGATTTATATTGCCGTGAATGGTCCGTTGACGAAAATATTGCCATGAGCGAAGACAGCCTTTACTTAAATGTTTGGACACCTGCTAAAAAAGCCGATGAAAAACTTCCTGTTTACGTATGGATTTATGGAGGCGGTTTCCAGACAGGTTTTACAGCAGAAATGGAATTTGATGGAGAGAGAATTGCCCGTCGTGGAATTGTTGTTGTAACAGTTGCATACCGTCTTAATATGTTCGGTTTTATGTGCCATCCAGAAATTACAGCCGAAAATCCCGAAGCCCCTGCAAACTTTGGATTACTCGACCAGAGAATGGCAATTCAATGGGTTAAAGACAATATAGAAGCTTTTGGTGGAGATTCAGATAATATTACAATTGGCGGACAGTCAGCAGGTGGCGGATCAGTTTTAAATCAGATTTTATACGGTTCAAAAGGAACTTTTAAACGGGCAGTTGTACACAGCGGAATGTTCTATATGCCTGGAAACAATATTATGACTCCACGCACCTTAAAAGAAGCAGAAAAACTTGGAGAAGATTTCTTTAATTTCTGTGGAGCAAAAACTCTTGCAGATATGCGAAAATTTACAACTGCAGAACTTCGTCAAAAATGGGATGAATACGGCGGCTTTGGAAAATCAATTGCAACCTGGCTTCCAGTTAAAGACGACAAATTTATTTCAGACGAACTTTTCGACGCAATGGAAACCAATTCAATAGAATACGTTCCATTACTCACTGGTTTTACTACCGACGAGTTCCGTTATATTCCAGAAGGCATGGACAAAAAAGACGGAGATATTAATGCAATAGAACTGGCAATTTCTAAATATTTAGAATGGGGAAAGAAAAACAACAACCAGTGCCCAACTTACACATACCAGTTCGACATTGATATACCAGGCTGGGATAATCCTGGAAAATTCCATTCCGTAGATCTTTGGTTCTGGTTCGAAACTCTGGCAAAATGCTGGCGTCCTTTTACAGGAAAATGGTACGATAAAAGCCGCCAGATGTGTAATTATCTTTGCAATTTTATTAAAAACGGCAATCCAAACGGTAACGACTGCGACGGAACTCCTATGGAAAAATGGGAAAGTTCAACAGCAGACAATCAAAAAAATATTATTTTCAAATTATAAAAAAAACGTCCGGCACATAATCTGTCGGACGTTCCCCTTCGGGGCGCTACGTTCCAGGTTCCGCTTTACGCTTCATTCCTCCGCTACGCTACGGAACGTCTTCGCCGCCTTTCACATCGCTTTGCCGTCTTCAGTTCTGTCATGATGCTTCGTCTCATCCTGCAAAATTCTTT
>JAKSTJ010000058.1 GCA_024402635.1 Treponema sp.
CAAGCCAGTCTTTTGATGTAAGGAATTCGTAAGAGAAAGAAATTGATTCTTTCTTAAAATAGTCTCCTAAAGACCAGTTACCAAGCATTTCAAAACAAGTTAAGTGAGATGGATCACCTACTTCATCAATATCACCAGTTCTTACACATTTCTGATAATCTGTAAGACGAGTTCCTGCAGGATGTTTTTCACCAAGTAAATATGGAACTAATGGGTGCATTCCCGCAGTTGTAAATAAAACAGAAGGATCATTTTCTGGAATTAAAGACTGTCCAGAAATAACGGCATGATTTTTTGATTTAAAAAACTCAATATATTTTGAGCGAAGTTCGTTAGCATTCATAACATAACATTATATTACATTATGAAGCTAAAGTCGAGATATTAACCTGCGTAAACCTTTTATGAATTAAAAGGAATATGAGAAATTTAATCTTAAATAATGATGCATTAAATCTTTTAATGAAGATTTCCAGTTGTTATATGCGGCATCAAGTTCTGCTGCTGTGTCCACTTCATTTGTAAAACCGGCATCTTTATAAAACTTTTCATCAGAAGAATTATAGAACCAGCCTTGTCCTGGGAACATTTGATTTCCTACACCATAATTGTGAATATATTCAAAAGTATAACCTAAACCAATTCCAAATTTACCATATTTTGTTTCAGGAAAATCATAAGATACATCCAAATCAGCCTGGACAGTATATTCAATAGTATCCTGAGTAAGGAACATCATTTTATTCCAAGCAGAAGGCATATAACCGTAAACAGATGAATCTCCATTTTCAAGATAAATTGGATGCTGTGTAATAGAACCGTCTGTTGAAAAATAATCTGGTGCACTGGCAAGATAAGAAAGTTTTTCTTTGTCAGTTAAACCTTCAGAAACATTTGCATGACGAATCAATGTTCCACCAATGTTAATATTTAAGCCTTCTACAGGTTTTAATTCTGCACTTAAAGAAACTCTGTCCGAATTAGGTTCAAGTGAAGTTCCTAAAGCATAACCAGAAGTTGTATAAATCTGATAATTTGGCTTTGTCATAGCGGCAGGATGTCCATAAGAAACATCATCATACTGAACATGAGAATACATATAAGGACTCATCATTGTATAATTTAATTTCAACATTTTAACTGCAGAAAGATTTTTTGGAATATATTTAATACCAGTTGCACCGGCACAACGAATTCTCATATCTTTGTAGGTTTTAAGGCTGGTAAATCCAATATCATCAAGATACAAGTCCATATCCCATTCCAAACCTTTCATTGGCCGGAATACTAAAGTTCCACCCATTAAAAGATTGTCATCAGCATAACCAGTAACTCCTTGAGTAACCATGTAGAACATTGGAATTAAATAAGAAGGATCAAATCGGTTTCCATAAATTACTGTTTCATAAAAAGAACCAGAAAGCCAGTCGGTAAGATTTACATCAACAGAATGAAGCATAAGCCACTTATTGGGAAGTTTATTTTCAAAATTAACAGCGTTGGTAGCATTTAAAATAAACATTGCTTCTGTAAACGCCCAGTTGTTTCCATAATAAGAAAGGGCAAAATTTGCAGTATGTTTAGCATTATCAGAAAGAACTAAACTGTCTGAATAAAAAGGTCCAAAAGAATTATGATTTATTCCTGTCAGAAAAACAAAATCACCAAATCCGGCAGCAAAGTTTCCGTCAATTTCAAGATAATTTTTAATTTTTCCATAACCGTCGGCCATATAATAAGGAGTTGCTCTGTATGATGGAAGTAATTCATAATCAGGTTTTACGGCAGTTAGAAAATCCAGCTGATAACCTGCAGAACAATTGTCAAAAAGTTTAATATCCCCTTCTACTCCATATTTTGCCCGCATATTCATCAGAAAATCATTTTCCTGCTGCTGGACGTTTACCTGGGCATTAACCATTACATTCCATGGACGATTAAAAGTTTTCTGAAAAATCTGTTTTGCGATTTCACTTTCCTGTTCAGAATCAGAAGAAATTACTTTATTCAAAATATCTTCAACAAGAGACAAAGGATAAGGTCTTAAAGAAGGCTGAATTTCAATAATTCCAAGAGTTTCCCATTTTTCAACGCAAGAATAAAATTCATTGGAAGGATCAGAAGAAACCTGAGAAAAGATAAAAGAACCACTGCATAAAAGTAAAAATAAGAAAACAATTTTTTTCATAACACAATCTCCAATAATTAAATAAAATTATTTAGCCCAGAAAAACTTGAATGCAAGACCAAGATGAAATCCATCATCAAGAGAATCAAGATAAAAAGAAGGAAGACTGTCTCTGTCCAGAACAGACTGCCATTTATAATTCATATTTACATCAATCATAAGATGATTAAAAAGATAATATTTCCATCCGATTTCAGGTTTTACATAACCAAAGAATTTCTGAACATCTGGGGAAACAATCTGATTTCCCAGGTACAACATTGCATCCATCCCAGCTCCTGTTCCAAAATAAAAACCTCTTAAAGAATCGTGGAAAGGATACAATCGTAAGTTTGCACCAGTTGAACCGGTAAGAAACAGATTATCAAAATCAAACCATTTGCTGTAAAAGAAACCACCACCTAAATTGCCTTCTAAAGCAAGATGAGCACCCAGATATTTTTCAAAATCATAACTTAAACCTATACCAGGTTTTGTCAGACCAAATTGCATAATATCAATACTCATGGAAGAAAGCTGCAAAAATCCGTCGTGATCTTTATCAGTAACATCTTTGCTTTCAGATGCAATGCTTTTGGCAAATACAAGACCATTAAAAATAATAGAAACAAAAAATAGAGCGAATAATGTCTTTTTCATAAGCAAAATAGTAACAAAAATATAAAAAAAATATAAGTCAATTCTAATAATAAAAAATGCTCTGTCCCAAATGTAAGAACAGAGCATAAAAAAATCAGGAATACCAGAAATTAAAACTGAATCATAATAGAAGAAATATTTACATTATTTCCGCAAAGCATAACATCCTGATTTGCAAGAATTTTTGCATCTTCTGCAGAAAGAATCCAGTAATAAACAGCCAGATCTTTTGTAGGAGTAACAGCATTTTTGTTAATTGAACCATCACCACGAACAGAACCGGTAAATTCAGGAAGATCTTTCCAGCTGGTATTTCTAAAACTTAATAATCTGTAGTTTTTATCTTTAGAAATAGAACCCGTAGTTTCAAAACGAATAATAGAACCTTCTTTTACGTCTTCAAAAATTTCTTTTGGAATTGTAGTAGTTTTATTCCAGGAATCTACATCAAAATTTGTAAGAACTGTAAAGGCTTCTTCCGAATCAAAACCATATTCATAAGAAGGATCAAATTCTTCTATTCTTGAATAATTTCCACCAGCAGCTTTTACAGCTTTTTTAATTAAAGAAGGAAAATACCAGTTGTTCTGATATCGGCAGTAATAACCGTACTTTTCAGAATAATCACCAGAAGTTATATCATAACCACCGTTATCCCAGACAACAGAAGGAATGTTTTTTGCCATAGCGTGAGAAACAAAATAATCAAACCAGGCTTCTCTTTCCTTCAGATTATTCTTATTAGTTGCACCCATTTCACCAATGTAAACAGGTATTCCATTCTTAACAAATTTTTCGTAAAGCTTATTAAAAGTACGATCCAGTTCATTTTTATAAGAAGAAGTAAATGTAACAGTAGAATGACTTGGATCCATTGTAAAAACATATGGAGTATACATATGAACAGCTGCAATTATTCTGTTAGAAGAATCTTCAGGAAGAATAAAATCCTTAGATAAAAGACTGTCCACACCACATGCTAAAGAAGGAACACCAATAAATCTGTATTCATTATTTCCACCAGAACTGCGGATTGTATTAACTATCAACTGGTTAAAAGAATTTAAACATTCCATAGCATCTTTACAATCATTACACCAGGAAGAATAACCCCATTCGTGATTATGACCAATTAAACGAGGTTCATTTAAAGATTCAAAAATCAAATGTTCATCATAATCATTATTAAAAGTTTTACAGATTTGAGTCCAGACAGCTTTTAAATACTTTTCAGATTCAGCCTTATCCTTTTTAGTTGGATAATAACCATCCCCTTTTTTCATAGCCCCGGAATGTTTTTCAGCATTATCATGGTGGGTATTAAGAATAACAAACATATTTTCTTCCAAAGCCCAGTCCACAATTGTTTTTACGCGAGCCATCCATTCTGGATCAATAGTATAATTTTTTACATCAGTAACATGATTATGCCAGCTTACAGGAATACGGATTGTTTTAATACCACCTTCTGCCAGACCTTTTATCATTTCTCTGGAAGTTTTTGGTTGTCCCCAGCTTTCTTCAGAAGATAGATTTTTTGCAGCAGTAGCATCCAGAGTATTTCCCAGATTCCATCCAAATTTCATCTGTTTTGTAAAATCAAGTCCAGAAATTTCAGTATCAATAGGTTTAGCAAAAAGAGAAACTGTAAAAAAAACAATATAACCAAATAAGATTAAAGTTTTTTTCATAATAAACCTCTTTAAAATGTACTTATATATAAAAAAAGGGGGATGTCTCCCCCTGGTTACAACCAGAATAATTTCGCCATGCTCAATCATTCTGTTTTCCACCACCCTCTCGCCTAGGGGAGCAGCTCCCCTAAAACCCCGGGCTGATTTATTTTTATTTTGCTACAGTTGCATTCCAGCCGTCGCCAGAAGGAATTATATCTACAACAGAAGAATCTGTCTTTTTAACGGTAGATTTAACAACTTTAAATGTATTAGCAGAATCTTTAGTATTCTGAATACCTACAGTTGCAATTGTTCCAACATCAATACCAGAATTTTCTGCTTTAATGTAGTTTAACTTATCACTTAAATTAATTGTGTTTTCTGCAGTTGTAACAGGAACATAAGTACAATAGTATTCTTTCCAAGATCCGTGATCTTCTTTTAATACATTTGTTTTAATAACAAACTGCATACCTTCAACAACTTCACTGAATTTTACATAAACTGTATCCCAGTTGCTTTCTGCTGTAAAAGCAGCTTCGCCATTAATTCCTGTATAATTAATTGTATAAGCAAGAGTATCTCCAGGTGTATCTGAACCAGAATCACCTTTTGTTGAAATATCTTCAGCATCATAAATAGTTTTCATCATTGCTTCAATCATAGAAGGCCATGTCTGAACACAAGTTACACGATTGAAATAACCATGATTTTCACCACCAGCTTCTGCTCCCATAGAAACAGCCTGTTCATTATCCCAAAGAATTACAGGAATTCCAGCAGCGGCAGCTTTTGCAAAGTAGTAATCAGCCCATTTTACACGAGAATCAAGATTGTTTTTATCAGAAGCAGAAGCTTCTCCCATTACAACCCCAATCCCTTTAGAAACATAATTTGTTTTTAAGTTGTTGAATTCAGATGTAATAGAACTTTCTATATAGCTTTTATTTGCAGAATAATCAGATTTATTTCCTTCAAGACAGAAATCACCAGGAGTATAAGCGTGAACTGCAAGAAGAATACGGCTCTTTCCATTAGATGAAGTTACAGCAGGTTCTACAGGTAATGAATAATCAGAAAGATATGCAGGAGAAGCAGCATAACCAGGAGCCATAACATAGCGAGTTGCATTATTTCCACCAGTACCACGAATTACATTTAATGCAGCCTGTTCGTATTTTGTAATAATTGGACAATAAACTTTTTCTTTTCCAGCATTATTTCCTTCTTCATTATCCCAGAAGCCCCATTCCATAGCAGTACCAACACAACGTGGTTCATTTAACAATTCAAATACAAGTTTGTTATCATAATCTTTAAATGTTTCTGAAATTTGTGACCATACATTTTCAATAAATGCAATTGATTTATTTTGAATATCCTCATCTGTAGAAAGACAGAAACCTGGATTTAATGCAATTTCAGCTTCTGTAAGATTATCATGGTGAATATTAATAATTACACACATACCTTCTTCTAAAGACCAGTCTACAACTGTCTTAACACGATTCATCCATGCAGAATCAATTGTATAATCTGTAGAAGTACGTGACATATGATTGTGCCAAGATACAGGAATACGGATTGTATTAAAACCAGCTGCACGCACAGCTTTAATTAAATTGCGTGAAGTAGCCTGTTTGTGAGGAAGCCAATTGTATTCCAACTTAAGGCCTTCATTATAAGCCCAATCACTAGTATTGGATGCATTGATAACACCATTTGCATCAAAAGCATTTCCCAAGTTCCAGCCAATTTTCATATTTTTAGCCATCTGAACTGGATTATCTGAAACTTCAAAAGGTTCAACTTTTACAATGACATCTGTAGTTGCTCCACCACTACCAGTGTTTGCATTCATATTACAAGCTGTAATTGCACCAAATAACAAACTTCCTGCAAAAAGGGCTGTAAACATTTTTTTGAGATTGATTTTCATAAAGAATCTCCAGATAAAAAAATTGATTAATAACTCAAACAGAGTTTATGAGAAGATTTTTTTAAATAGATAAGACTTTTTGAGATTAATAATATTTTATGTTAGTTTAGATTACCAGTCAATATTTTTTGTTCACAGACAAACACAGATGTCAAAATTGTTATTCCAGCGTTTTTCCGTGTTCTGCTCCTTAGCCGCCTTATGCGGCTCTTACGCAGAACACGGTCTTATTTATTAAAGACTTCGGCAAACACGGAAGCCAAGATCGTCGTACCTACTGTCAGGGTAGCCGTCGTTACGGTATGACACAGTGCAGAAGTATTCGTAGAGGTTGATGTCCCAGCTGCCACCGCGGAAAACGCGGTCAGACGAATCTTCCGACCAGGTCCAGGTATTCCAGCACCATTCCCATACATTTCCACTCATATCGTAAAGACCTGCCTTGTTTGGTTGTTTGGTTCCTACATCGTGGGTTTTATCATTACTGTTTCCGCCATACCAGGCTATTTCGCCTACACTATTGCTGCCTGAATATTCATAATCCCAGCCGCCTTTTGTTCCGCCTCTTGCTGCCATTTCCCATTCAGCTTCTGTTGGCAGGCGGTAGCCTTTTTTACTCTGTTCCCAGGTCACTGTTGCTCTAGTAATATTTCCATCATCATTTTTTGAAATATCTGTAATTGTGTAACAGCAGTTTTCTGCTCCCATTGTTACTTTGGTTAATTCATTACAGAAATAAACTGCATCGTACCAGGTTACCTGCTCTACTGGTAATTTTGGGCCTTTAAATTCACTTGGATTTGTCCCCATAACTGCCTGGTATAATTCCTGAGTTACTTCATACTTACCAATGGAATAGGCAAATATATCCTGTGGACCTTTTGTTCCGACAAAATCATTTAATGTTTTCTTTTGACCTTCTGGTAATATTTCTACCATGTAATCTTTTTCAAAAGTTTTAAAATTTATCTTCTCACTTTGTGCAAAAAGATTTGTTATACTGAGAAACAAAATTAAAATTGAAGCTGTTCTTTTCATAGTTGCTCCTTACTATTAGTATACATTATTTTTTCATTTTTTTTCTTAAATTTGCTCCGAAATCGTAAACTAAACGCATATTAACTGTAGAGGTTAATATGATAAAACTGAAACACAACCATAAAGATTCTATCTTCTGTGCTCTTTTTTCTGACAAAGAAAATTTTCTTTCTCTTTACAACGCACTTCACGGTACAGACTTAAAACTGGATGAAACAGACATTGAGCAGATTATTATTCCACAGACCATGTATTCCACTTTTAAGAATGACATTTCCATGCTCATTGATAATAAAATCATAGTCCTTATAGAACATCAGTCTACAATAAATGAGAACATGCCTTTGCGTTGCCTGGAATATGTTACGAGAATTTACGAAATTATCCTGAAAAACGAAAACCGCTACAAAGAAGATGTCATTTCTTTGCCAGCCCCTGAATTTTATGTTTTTTACAATGGGGAAGAACCTTATCCTAACAACAAAATCCTTAAACTTTCTGATGCTTTTATAAAAAATGAATATTATGGTGAAACTGTTCCTCTTGATCTGGAAGTTGTAGTAAAAAATATAAAATCTTCTAAAAATCCTGACTCAGAATTGAAAATGATGGAACACTGTAATATATTAAAACAGTACACACAGTTTATTGAAATTGTTCGCAGAAACAGAAATTCTAAACGGGCTCTGAAAAAAGCAATTGATGAAGCCCTTAAAAATGGTATTCTGCAGGATTTTCTTGAAGCCAATACTAAGGAGATTATAAACATGCTTTGTGCCAGATACAGTTATAAAACAGATTTACGGGTAAAAGCTCAGGAAGCCTACGAACGTGGTGAAAAGGCTGGTTTGGTAATAGGTGAAAAAAACAAAACTATTGCTATTGCTAAAGAAATGATTAAAAAAAATATTTCTGTTAGTACAATATCCGAGATTACCGCCCTTTCCGAAGAAGAAATAAATAAATTAAAAATCAATAATTAAGCATCTGCCAAATAGCTGGTGTCATGCTGAATCCAGTTCAACATGACAGAGATGTTATCTGAGAATTCCTGACTATTTACTATAAATTTCGTTGATTTTGTTAATAAAATCCTCGTTGAACCACATACCCATTTTTCTGTCAAAGAAACCAAAATGTTCACTATGTTTTGGATCTGCACTATCTACACCATTATCCCAAAGACAGCAAATTGCATTATGATTTTTTGCAGAGGTTAAAAATGATTCAAACCAGATAAGACGGTATTCATCATTATCTTTATTTGTTGCTCCATATTCGCCAACGAAAATACCAACCCCATTTTTTGCAAATTTATCATCTAAACGGGAAAAATAAGTTTCCAATTCCATTTTATGAGCATCGACAAAGCGTTTTACCCCAGGAGCTTCCATTGCAAATTTATAAGGTGTATACATATGCACAGAAACTAATAAACGTCCAGATTCTTTATCATCTGGTAATTTAAATTCATCTGCAAGAACTGAATCTACTGCTGCTCTAAGACCTGGTACAATTACAAATCGTTTTTCATTATTTCCACCTGTTGCTCTAATTGCATCCAAAGCAATCTGATTCAATTTATTCAAAGAATCTGCAGCATCTTTATATTCTTCTGTTCCAAACGCATTGTACCATTCCCGGTCTGTCCCTACTAAACGAGGTTCGTTCATTGTTTCAAAAATTAAATGTTCATCATAACTGTTGTTAAATGCATTTCCAATTTGAGTCCATACATTTGCAAGATAACTAGAAGATTCGGCAAGATTTACAGAATTTGGATAATAACCTTTTCCCTTTCCCATTTTTTTTGGAGAAGAAAAATTATCGTGATGAGTGTTAAGAACTACATACATATCATATTCAATTGCCCAGTCTACAATTTCTTTTACTCTGGTTATCCATGCAGGATCAATTGTGTATTTTCCATCAATCAAATGATTTGCCCAGCTTACAGGAATACGGATTGTCTTTATTCCAGAATCTGCCAGCATTTCAATCATAATCTGAGAAGTTTTAGGCTGTCCCCAGCTGGTTTCTGACTGCAATCCTGTCCCGCCTAAAGAATCCATTGTATTACCTAAATTCCATCCGGTTTTCATTAATTTTGTTAATTCAATAGAAGAATTCAGTTTTATTTCTTTTTTTTCACCTGAATCTACAACCGCTTTCTTTGTGTTATAAACCAGTTTTGGTAGAGCAAAAATGTTGTTTATTAATAGAAGAGAAACAACAAATAATGATAATATTTTTTTCATAAAGACACCTGTTTCTTCTATACTAAAGCCAAATCATCAAATATGGAATTTATTTTTTTAAGAAATTCCAAAACTTGAAACTTCCACCTTTTATCTGTATATTTAAAACTATGAAATCACGATATATCATTATTCTTTTTCTTATTGCGGCTGCAGGAATCTGGGGCACATATTATTTAGTTAAAAACCATCCGGAAGAAGCCGAAAAAACAATTATTCGTGCGAAAACTGTTGTTCCAAAAACTGAACAGGAAACAGAAGCAACTGAAGAAGAAAAATCTGAAGCTGATTTTTTACATTCCTATGTTGAATTAAATCCTAACGAAACTCTAATCACTTCAATTTTTATTGATTTTAATAATGATACATTTGAAGATGAAGTTGATATTATTCGTGTTGCAGGTAAAGATAATTTTTATATAGTTCCAGCAATTTTTAATAAAGCAACAACAAAATATGAAAGACTTCCTGAAATTCCAACTGACATTTCAAGAGCTGGTTCGGTTTCTTTACAGGGCCTTGATGTAATTGGAAATCACGTAAATGCAATTGTTTTTCAGGGAATTAATGACAAAAACCTTTCTGTAATGCAGATTTACCAGTTCTTTATGACAAATCCATTAAATAAAATGGAAGGTGAAATTTCACTTATTGGAAATTTTGAATCCGACGTAATGGTTTTTATTCAGACAGTAGATCGTAATGAAGCTTACGATTTTGATACAAATGCTCCAGGTGCCAGTTATTCTGTCTGGGTTCACAAAATTGATCCTGAAGATAAATCTTCTAATCCGGGACAAGTTCAACAGGAATTCAGATGGAACGTTGAAACTCTTTCATACCAGCTGGAATCTGAAACAAAAATTCCTGCCAGTCGTCTTGAAGCAGCAGAACTTTCAAAACTTCAGGGTGGAAACTTAGATGCTTACGGAGAATTCTTAAACGGCCTTTGGATTTATGGTTCTGGAAAAGTAAAAAAATATATTTATTTTGATTATCCTAACAGAGAAATTATTCAGGTTTCTCCAGATATTCAGAGTATTTTTACATGGGGACAGAGTCAGATTCGTAAAAATGGTATTTATATTAATTCTGTAAATACAATGATTACAAATCTTCGCCGTCGTATTGATGTAAGCCTTGTTAATCTTGATGAAATCCGTCTTATTATCCGTGATGATGTAAATATGAACATTGAACAGGATACAGCTTTAGACGGTTATTATAAACGCTTAAATGTTTCAACTTTTGCTGAAACTCAAAAAGAAGAATCTTCTATCGACAGAATTGTATCTGAAATTGAAAAAGGTCCTGCATGGATTTCTGGAGATTATTCTACAAACATTTCTTTCCAGGATCACATTTATACCTTAGAAAGCTTGTCTGGTGTTGAAACAGGAATTTATTCAACTTTATCAACTGGGTCTGCAGATATGATTCAATTCCGTTCTACTTCTGGTAATTCTCAGATGGGAAAATCTTACACCATGAAATTTGGAACTAAAACTGTTGTTAATAAACGTGGTAAAGAAATTCAGGAAGAAGATATTGATACAATCATTTTACAACCTGCAGATATTTATGCGGACGGCAGTTATGATTTACAGAACAATGAATTAGTTCTTACAAGATATCTGGAAGAAACTGCAGAAGAAGAATCAAACTAAAAAATATCGAAAAAAAATGCTGCATCATTAATTAAATGCAGCATTTTAAATTACTTTATAAAAACTCTGAAAATTAATTTTTTTTATTTTCCACAGTTTATACAGAACTTATATTCATGAAGATTTGTTGCACCACAGTGCTGGCAAACCCAAATATCAGAAACAGGTTTCTGCTCTTCTGAATCTTTGATACGAGAATTAAGTCTAAAATATTCACGAGCATTATTTTGATAATTGACAGAAGTATTTTGAAATTCACTCAATGATTTTGAAATATCATCAAGACGGTTGGAAATATGGAAAATCAGTGCTAACGACCCAAAAAGCATAACAGATACTAATACTCCAAGAAAAAGTCCTACTATAAAGCCAACTATGACTATAATTATAATAAATGGGAAATCTAAATCCCAGCTATAATAGGCTAATGAATAACCAAATATTGCACCTTCAATTGCAACTCCAATAACTGTTAGAAAAACACAAACTCCAACAATTTTCTCATATAAGACTTTTAATAATGTAAACATACTTTCCTCCAAAAAATGTTAGTTTTAATTAAATTTATTCTATTGTTATTTTGCTTATCTATTGAATTTTATGCAACAATATCTTTATTTTATTTCACTTTACGCAACATCCCATTTATTGTAAAATTAAAATGTACAAAACGCGTCATAACACGCAAAAATCAAATTTTAAAAGGAATAAAAAAATGGGTGAAAATTATTTCAACAAAATCCCTTGGCGTGAAGCCAGACTTCAGTTGGGACATTGCCGTTCTATGGCTAAAGAAGAATTTGCTGACGGAGTAAATGCTCTTAAAGGAAAGAAAATTGTAATCGTTGGTTGTGGTGCTCAGGGTTTAAACCAGGGTATGTGTCTCCGCGATTCAGGTCTTGATGTTTCTTATGCTCTCCGCGAATCTGCAATTACAGAAAAACGTCAGTCTTGGAAAAACGCTACAGAAAACGGATTTAAAGTTGGTACATACGAAGAAATGATTCCAACTGCTGATTTAGTTGGTAACCTTACTCCAGATAAGCAGCATACACCAGTTATTAATCAGGTTCAGAAATTAATGAAAAAAGGTTCTGCACTCTGGTACTCACACGGATTTAACATGATTGAAGAAGGAATGATTATCCGTGACGATATTACAGTTGTAATGTGTGCTCCAAAAGGACCAGGTACAGAAGTTTATCACGAATTCCAGCGTGGATTTGGTGTACCTGACTTAATCGCTGTACACCCTGCAAACGATCCAGAAGGAAAAGGCTGGGCAATTGCTAAAGCTTTAGCTGTAGGTATGGGAGGTTCAAAAGCTGGTGTTCTTGAATCTGCATTCATCGCTGAAGTTAAATCTGACCTTATGGGTGAACAGACAATTCTTTGCGGTATGCTCCAGGCAGGAACTATCGTATGTTGGGACAAAATGATTGAAGAAGGAATTTCTGCTGAATATGCTTGTAAATTCCTTATGCACGGTTGGAACGTAATCTGTGAAGCTCTTAAATGGGGTGGTATTACAGGTATGATGGACCGTCTTTCAAACCCTGCAAAAATTAAAGCAAATGCTCTTTCAAAAGAAATTAAAGCTTTACTTGCTCCACTTTATCAGAAACACATGGACGACATTATTTCTGGAGAATTCTCATCAACAATGATGAAAGACTGGGCAGCTGGTGACAAAAATCTCCTCGCTTGGCGTGAAGACACAGGTAAACTTCCATTTGAATCTGCAAAAGAAGCTTCTGAAGATATTTCTGAACAGGAATTCTTTGATAAAGGTATCTTAATGGTTGCAATGGTAAAAGCAGGTTGTGAACTTGCATTCGAAACAATGGTTGATGCAGGAATCAAAGAAGAATCTGCTTACTATGAATCATTACATGAAGTTCCTCTTATTGCTAACCTTATTGACCGCAAACGTTTATACGAAATGAACCGCGTTATTTCTGATACAGCAGAATACGGATGTTACTTATTCGCTCGCGTTGCAGCTCCAATGATGGCAAAAGACTTAATGCCAAAACTCCACACAGATGTTATTGGTAAAGGTCTTACACTTAAAGATAACGGTGTAAACAACGCTGAATTAGTAGCAGTTAACGCAGAAATTAGAAATCACCCAATTGAAGTTGTTGGACGTAAATTGCGTGCTTACATGACTGCTATGAAACCAATTCTCTAATTAGAATCTGATTTCTGAAAAAAAGTCACTCTGATAA